>JBMOHX010000488.1:0-2931 GCA_049317625.1 Phycisphaerales bacterium | reverse complement strand
TGATCACCGCGGCCCACGCCAATGCCATCAGCCCCGCGCCCAGCCCGGCGCACACGTACCCCCATCGCTCCTGCGCCTTCTTGGACACCGTCAGCCCCCACGTGATCGCCGCGGTCCACAGCCCGTTCGCGAAGTGGAAGACCAGGAGCGACACGCCGAGCAGGTACGCGACGGACACCACCACACCCGCGAGCGAAATCTCCGAACCACCCCGCAGGATCATCGCCATCGTGCTCGCGGCGTGCTCGGCCGTCCACGGCTGCCCGCCCGGCACGAGGAACGTCCAGCCCCAGCGCAGCGTCGCGACGTGGTAGAAGATGAAGAACACGCCGATGTACCCGCTCAGCCGCTGGAGACGGTACCGCCAGTTGGCCTGATAGGCGTACCGCTCGGTGTTCGCGCTCCCCGTCGTCGCGTAATACCACCCGAGGATCGAGTGGAACGCGATAGGCAACCAAAGGCCGCCGATCTCGATGAGCAGAAGGAACGGCAGCGAGTGAATGAAGTTGACCTCGTGCTGGAAGGTCGCGACGCCCGCGTGCCCCAAGTGGCTCTTGTGGCTGTCAAGCAGCCCCCACACGATCGAGGCGTTGGTCAGGAGGTGGGTGCACAAAAACAGCCCCACGGGCACGATCCCCGTCAGCGAGTGCAGCCGACGAAGCAGGAAGTAGTGGGTCTCGAAGAAGCTTCGTTCCGCGCTCACAGCCAGCCTTTCCGCGCCGCTCCCGGCGCTGCTCCGCCACCGCTCCCCGCTCGCCTCTCCACACTCAAGCGCCAAACCCAAAGCGGATCACGACCGCATCGGCCCCGGGCCCGGCATTCCCATGCCCCCACCCGGGGGCGCGGCCATCATGCCGCCCGGCCCCACGGACTTGACCTTGCCCTCCGCGATCGCCTGCTCCACGTACTTCGCCACCTCGACGTACTCCATCCTCAACTCACTCAGCACCCGGGAGATCACCGTCTGCTCCTGCTCGTTCAGGTTGCCCTTTGTCTTTTCTTCGAGCACCCGCAGCAACTCGATGAAGACCTTCGCCATTTCAAGAGAAACAACCGCCCTGCCGGTGCGAGGATCGGGGAAAGCCCCCATGTACGTGAGCGCCTGGGTCATCAGAAGGCTGATGATGTCCTGAATCCCCGGCTCCGTGGGCCCCTCGGGCCCCCCAGCTTCCGCCCCGGGAGCGCCGCCCGCCGATGGCGCCGCGGGCTTGGGTGTTTCCACCTTTGCGCTCAGCCTTTCCTTCTCGGCCCTGGCCTGCGACTTCCAATCCGAGTCGATGATGAGCTTGGGGGTCTCCGGTTCGCTGCCGCTGGCCATGCTTGAGCTCCTGGGCTGACGCCGCGGCGGGAACGGGGGCATGCCGGGGGCCAGAGGGCCATTCTAGCGGGGGCCGCCCCGAAGTCGCCCGCTCCTCTGCGCCAGAGACCGGGACAAACGAGTCGGAACCCGTTACGCTTTGGATCCATGAGCAGGTACCAGGCCCCCGACAAGGATCCGTCGCACCGAACCACCGCCGCACTCCTCGCGTGTTTCGGAGTGACCATCGCGGCGCTCCCGGCGTGCGAAACGTCGAGGGTGCCTTCCACCGCCATCCTCTCTCGCGATGAGTTCGCGCGGACGGTGGAGGTACAGCCGGAGCTCGTGATCGCGGGCCCGCTCGTCCCCGAAGGAGTCGCCGTCGCCCCGGTGACCCCGGGTGATCAGGAGCGGATCACGCTCACCGGCCCCATCGCCGCCTCGAGCGGGATCGTCGACGCGGTGGCGAACCCGGGCAATCCTCAACTCGCGCCGCAAGCCGCGACGGTGGCGGACTCGGTGCTGGTCGACGCCAAGATCGGCGACATCAACGGACGGGCGATCTACGCGAGCGAGTTCCTCGATCCCATGTCCGACCGGCTTCGCGCCGAGGCCGCCAAGCAGCCGCGCGATCAGTGGATGAAGTTCGCACGGACGGAGATCTCTCGCGAGCTGGACGCGATGATCGAGGACGAGCTGCTCACAGCCGAAGCGCTCGCGTCCTTCACCCCCGAACAGAAAGCTGGCTTCTTCGCGTTCGTCCAAGGTCTCTCGCGCCGGATGGCTTCGGAGAACCTCGGCAGCCGCACCCTCACCGACAAACGCATGCGCGAGTCCGAGGGCAAGAGCCTCGACGAGATGGTGGCCCAGCGCCGCGACACCGAGCTGGTGAAGTTCCAGTTGCAGGAGCGCATCTACAAGCGTGTGAACGTTTCCTGGCGCGACATCCTTCAGACCTACGACCGTTACTACGACGAGTTCAACCCGGCACCCAAGTTCCGGTTCCGGCTGATCCAGTTGAACAAGGACAACGCGGCGGGAATCGAGAAGGTCACCAAGGGCCTGGGCGCGGGCGAATCGTTCGAGACCCTCGCGATCAGCGACGACAACCTCGCGTACTTCGCGAACAAAGAGCAGAAGGCCATCCGCGAGGTGTCCCGCGCCGAGGACCCCGCAAAGACCGTCTTCTTCGTGAACAAGACCCTCAACACAGAGGCCGCGGGCATGTCCGTCGGCGAGGTCCGCGGCCCGTTCCCGACCGACCCGACCGTCACGTGGATGAAGCTCGAGGAGATGAGCGAGGAGCACGTGGAGCTGTACGA
The DNA here is from genome assembly GCA_049317625.1 of Phycisphaerales bacterium. GTDB lineage: Bacteria > Planctomycetota > Phycisphaerae > Phycisphaerales > UBA1924 > JBEIUO01. The sequence goes on along the minus strand of JBMOHX010000488.1, from coordinate 312 downwards.
CGCGCAGCTGCGCATCGAGACGTTCCTTCGCAGCGCGCGCAACGACGTCGAGCGTCGCCGCTACGTCGCTCGCCTCCGGCAGCGCGCCAGCATCACCGACGACCGCGAGATGGCCGGGCGGCTGCTCGAGATCGCCGCGGATCGGTACTACCCCGAGCGGACCGCGACGCTGCGCTAGGGCACGCGCGATGGGAGAGGGACCCGTGAAGGACACGCACGCCACACTGCGCCGGATCATCGACGCCCTCGCACGGTGGCGGATCATCCCCGCCCCCAATAGGCTCGGCGACGACCCGCTGGGGCGCAAGGGCG
>JBMOHX010000487.1:0-2932 GCA_049317625.1 Phycisphaerales bacterium | reverse complement strand
GGTTTGCATCCGCACGCCTGACGAGAGGCCCCGGCATCGATTGACCTAGGGAGTGGGTCCAAACGATCCTCGTGTACCGCCAACATCCAGCGCGACTCTGCCCGTCGCAGTGACAGTGCACCGTGGGTCTGGGCGCTACCCGGGCCCCGCGTGGCGGATTGGCGCATCGTCTGCGGACAAGCATGGCCGCGCTGCCGCTCGTGCGGTGAAGCTGCCCTCATGGGCAGGGGACCCCGATGTCCTGATACTGCAAAAATGAGAGATCTATCACCAGTGATGTATCTCACCGACGCTCCGGGACTTTTTAGGCGGTTCGCCAGTTCGCCGTAAGTGCATAACGAGATTGGACTTGCGATGTACCGTCCAGAATCATGTTAAGTCGCCCCCCCCATTCGGTCCGACCCCGGAGCCCGTGATGCAACGTGCGTCGCGTTTCCGCAAGCTTCGCAAAGGACCGTCCCATGCCCGACCCTGCTCGCCACGAGTTGAACACCCCCGCTCGCCCCGCCGCCCCCCTCACCATCGCGGAGGGAGACAAACTGCTCCGAGCCGGAGAAGTCGCGGAGATGCTCGCCGTCTCCGCCCGCCTTGTCTGGCGCTTCCGCGCTGAAGGCAAGCTCCCCAGCGTCGCCCTCGCGGGCGCAACCCGATTCCGCCTCTCCGACGTCCGGCGGTTCATGCAGACTGGGCTTTGAAAGGGGAACGACCATGAGAATCGGACCCGTGCCACTTCCGCCTTCCGATGAGCCGATGGGCGAACACGAACGCCGAGCGCGCAAGCGGATCGAGAGCATCATTCTCGCAACCTCCTCGCACGACCTCGCGAGCAGGTTTGAGGAAGCCCTTCGCAACTTCAACTTCGGCGCGGCTGCGCTCTGGGCCCGCGAACGGGACCGAAGGCAGCGCGTCGTCGTTGAGTCCTACCGGGGGCGCTTGGGATGAGCGAGCCCGGGTGCGAAGTCGTTCTCACGAGCTTGGATGGGGTCGAAACCCGTGAAGTGCAGTGGCTTTGGCCGCTGCGGGTGCCGCTCGGCAAGTTCACGCTCTTTCAGGGCGACCCGTGTGTTGGCAAGTCCTTCGTGACCATGGACATGGCCGCGAGGGTTTCGACTGGTCGGGCATGGCCGGACTGCCCGGCGCAAGTCAACCCGATCGGCATGGTGGTCTTGCTCTCCGCCGAAGACGACGCGGCCGACACCATCAAGCCGCGCCTACTCGCACTCGACGGTGATCCCAAGCGGGTGCACATCTTGGAGGGCGTTCGGAGACGGATCGACGAACGACCGGACCAGTTCTCGCTGGAGGGCGACGTCGCCCGCCTGGGTCGGGCGCTGGAGCAGTTGCGCGAGGCGCGGCTGATCGTCATCGACCCGATTTCTGCCTATCTCGGGTCGGTGGACTCGCACACGAACGCCGACGTCCGGCGCGTCCTGGCCCCGCTCGCCGACCTTGCGGGCCGCGCGAACGTTGCCATCGTCGGAGTTACCCACCTCAACAAGTCGGGCGGGACCAAGGCCATCTACCGGAGCACAGGGTCACTCGCGTTCGTAGCCGCGGCACGGGCTTCGTGGTGCTTCCAGAAGGACCCCGACGACCCCGACCGGCGCTTGATGCTCCCCATCAAGAACAACCTCGCGCGCGAATGCACGGGCCTTGCGTATCGAATCGTTGGGGACGACCCGCCGCGCCTCGAGTGGGATACGGAGCCCGTCACGATCACCGCGGACGAGGCCTTCGCTTCCGAGGGGGTTACGGGCGACGACCGCAACCGGATCGAGGCCGCGGCGGAGTGGCTCGACGCTCAACTGCGGTTGGGGCCGATGCTGGCGGACGACGTCATCCGTCAAGGGAAGGAAGCAGGGCACACGGAGCGCACCCTGAACCGCGCGAAGAAGCGGGTGGGGATCAAGTCCCGCAAGGATGGGTTTCAGGGGCAGTCGGTTTGGGTGCATCCCGCGGCCCAAACCGTGCCAACGTTCCCAATCAGTGCCAGCCCCGCCAAGGTGGCACTCATTGGCGAGGTTGGCACTCATTGAACGCGAGGGCGGGAATACCGACGGAACGCGGTTCATCCCGTTGCGTCGAAGGCCAGTAGAATTCACCACGTTGCACGAGCCCGGACACGCAGACCGGGAGCAGCAGAGAGGGCCAAGCCGATGGGCCAGCGTCATGAAGGCACGATCTACAAGAAGTCCCCGACCGCCACGAAGTGGACGGGCGCATTCACCCACCCCCACACCAAGAAGCGGGTCGTCAAGACCCTCTACACCGATCTCCGCGCCTCTCAGAAGCGCCTCCAGGAGATGGTCATCGAGGCCGAGCGCGAAACCGAGGGCATCGGCGATCGGTTCCGCGAGCACCGCCAGCGCCACATCTCCGAGCACGTCGCCGAGTACCTCGCCCACTGCGAGCACGTCGGCGAGTCACCGGTTCACCGCGGCAACAAGCGCACCCAGCTCGAGCGCATGCTCGCGGGAACCCAGGCGACCCGCCTTCCCGACCTTGAACCCAACCGGATCGAGCGGCACCTGCAAGCCCTCGCCCGCGGCGGGCGCGTCAAGCAGTACGACAAGAGCCAGGACAAGGGGCTTTCAGCCCGGAGCGTGAACCAGCACCGCGCGACGATCGTTGCGTTCGTGCAGTGGTGCGTTGACAGCAACCGCGCCCCCGACAACCCGCTCCGGATCGTCCCGAAGCAGGACGAGCGGAAGGACCGCCGCCGAATCCGCCGCGCGTTGAGCGTGGAGGAGCTTGGGAGGCTTGTCGGCGTCTCAGACCGTTACCGGCCCGTCTACACCATCGCGGCCTACACGGGGCTTCGGCGCTCCGAGCTTGCGAAGATCACTTGGGGCGACGTCGACGCCGCGGCGAGGCAGCTTCGCGTGAGAGTCGGAGTCGGCAAGGCAGCGCGGGAGGACTACGTCCCGATCCA
>JBMOHX010000486.1:0-2948 GCA_049317625.1 Phycisphaerales bacterium | reverse complement strand
AAATGGGTCCGGCCGGGCCGCAAGGCGCGACCGGTTTGACCGGCGCTCCAGGGCCGCAAGGTGACATTGGTCCCGCTGGTCCGCAAGGTGAGACGGGGCCTGCTGGCCCTCAGGGTGCGACTGGTCTCACGGGCGCTCAGGGCCCGCAAGGTGAGATGGGCCCCATGGGGCCGCAGGGCGCGATGGGCGCGCAGGGAGCGACCGGTCTGACGGGCGCTCAGGGCCCGCAGGGTGATGTGGGTCCCGCTGGGCCTCAAGGTGAGACGGGGCCCGCTGGTCCGCAGGGTCTTCAGGGCGAAATGGGTCCCGCTGGCCCGCAAGGCCTTCAGGGCGAGACCGGCCCCATGGGCCTCCAAGGCCCGGTGGGCGCTCAGGGACCTCTCGGCCCTTCCGGGCCGATGGGGCCGTCGGGGCCTGTCGGGCCTCAGGGTGCGATGGGCGCGCAGGGCCCTTCCGGTCCTTCTGGGCCGATGGGCCCGACCGGACCCCAGGGGCCGCAAGGACCTCAGGGTGAGGTCGGCCCCGCTGGCCAGAACAATGTCAACTGGCAAGGTGCCTGGAACAACGCCACGACCTACGCGCTCAACGACGCCACGATCTACCAAGGCTCGTCATACCGGAGCTTGGTCGCTGGGAACCTCAACATTCAGCCCGATTTGAACCCCGCGTACTGGCAGCAGTTCGCCGCGGCGGGCGGCACCTCCGGCGGTTCCATCACGTGGGGCTCGTCCATCACCGGTGCCGCCAACGGCACCGTCGGGTTCCAGTTCTTCAACACCGGGTCAAGTTCGTCGGCAGCAGCTCGGACGGTGGGTGCAGCGGGGTTCGGCGGCGCTGGCGTATCCGGCACGCTCCCCAACAACACGACCATCCCGACAGGCGCGGGTGTGGCCTCCAACTTCAAGATGGGGCTGCTCGGTACCGCGTCCGGCGGAGCGCATGTGGGGGTGATGGGTCAGGTCGGTTCAGGGGGCGCGATCGGCGTCTGGGGCCACAACGCGTCGAACGGAGCAGGCAACTGGAACGCCGGCGTGGTGGGCACGACGCTCGGCACCGACAGCTTCTCCACCGGCGTCTTCGGGCAGGGCAACCGCGGCGTATCCGGGTTTTCGGGGCTCGACACCAACGGGAGTGCCGGCTCAGGCCGTGTGCTCTCGGGCGGCGTGTACGGTGAGACCACCAACGCCGACGGGAGCTCAGGGTACTTCCTCGGTCGTGTGACGATCGACAACACGAGCGCGAACGGGGCGGACACCAGCACCCAAGACGGCCTGATCATCTGGACCAACTCGGGCGCATCGGGCTTCAACTCCTCTGGCGCGCTGTTCACTCCTTCGGACCGCAACGCCAAGAAGGACTTCACACCGGTCGATGGACGGCGCGTGCTCGACACGCTTGTCGCAATGCCGGTGACGACCTGGCACTACAAGAACGACGACAAGACGCTCTACATGGGCCCGATGGCGCAGGACTTCTTCGCCGGGTTTGGGCTGGGTGATCGCGACACGGTGATCCATGGTGTGAACGCCGACGGCGTTGCGCTCGCCGCGATCAAGGGCCTCAACGAGAAGCTGGAGGGCGAGCTCAAGCAGCGTGACTTGCTCCTCAGCGCTCAGAGCGCGGAGCTCTCCGACCTCAAGACGCGCGTTCAGCAGTTGGAGCTGATCGCTCGACAGGGCGGCTTCTCGCTCGGGCAGTCCGCCGGCCTGGGTCTGGCGATCGGCCTTCCGATCGTGGGCGCGATGTTCATCCGCCGCCGCTCCGCCAAGGCCTGAGCCGAGCTCAGCACTTCTCTCGACGCACGCCGCGCATCCGCGGCGTGCGTTTGTTTTTGGAACGCGCTGTTCGGCGTTGCGCCGACGACCTGCGCGGGGCGCGGGTTCAGGAGAGCATGGCCTTGAGCCGCTCGCCGAGCGTGAACGCTGTAAGGTCTTTCAGTTCGCCGGCGTCGAGGAACATGCCGCCGCAGATCGTGCACTGTTCGAACTCGATGTGGGCCTGCTTGCGGTCGACCATCGTGACCATGAGCGACTTGTCTCGCGGGCAATAGCGGAGCATCTGAACTCCCTGGCCCTCGCGCTTGCCGCCCGCGTCTGCCTTGGCGAGCTTGCCGGCGCCCTGTTTCATTCCTTCCTGGAGCTCGTTGTAGTCGAGCCAGATACCGCCGCAGTTGTCGCAGCGGTCGAGCGTTACGCTCGCCGCCTTGACCTTGGTCATGTGTTTGTGACAGTGCGGGCAGGAAAGCTCGAAGGCGGAATCGTTGTTTCGCAGCAGGGGCTTCATTGGTATCTCCCGATCGTGGCGTGCGGAGTCTATCGGCCAGGGGTGTAGGACTTGTTCGGATGGGCCGGCGCTGGGGGAAGATCGACGGGTTCCGCGGCGATCTTCTGCTTCAGGTACTCCAACGCGGCTTCCAGTTGTCCGTCGCGGCCCTCGAAGGTCGCTTTCGGCGCGTTGTCAATGACGATGTCCGGGTCGACGCCGTGGCCCTCGATAAGCCACACGCCCTCGGGACCGTAGACGCCGATCTCGGAGGCTGTCGCGATGCCGCCGTCGACGAGGAAGTTGCTCGATGACAGCCAGACCTCACCGCCCCACGTGCGGGTTCCGATGACCTTGCCGATCCCGAGGCGCTTGATGCCCTCGGAGAACGCCTCTCCGTCGGAGGCGGTGCGTTCGTCGCAGAGCACCACGACGTGGCCGCGGAAGGCGTAGTGCATGTTCCAGTAGGGCTGGCCGACTCGCGGCTGCCAGTAGAACCAGGCTTTGCGGAGGAGTCGGGAGAGGATCCAGCTATCGATGTTGCCGCCGCGGTTGTGGCGGACGTCGATGATGAGTCCCTTTTTGTTGAACACCGGGTAGTAGCCGCGTGCGAACTCGGCCATGTTCTCGGTGCCCATGGCGCGGAGGTGGACATAGCCGATTTCGTTGCGGCTCATCTCATCGAC
>JBMOHX010000485.1:0-2953 GCA_049317625.1 Phycisphaerales bacterium | reverse complement strand
ACTCAACCCGCCGTGGTGCCGGAGCGTGATGATCTCGCGGTCGGCTTCGGGGAGCAGCTCGAGGGCTTCGCGAAGCCGATCAAACGACGCGGGAGCCGGCTCGCTTGCCGGGGCGACGCCCGCTGTGGTCAGCTCGGGCACCGTCATCTCGGGACGGCGCCGGGCTCTTCGGATGTGATCTCGAATCCTGTTCATCGCGATCCTGAACAACCACGCCTCGAAGCGGCCCGATTCCAGATACTCCCCGTTCCCGACCTTCGCCGCGACCGTCGCGAACACCGACTGGGTGATGTCCTCGGCGGTGGCCTCGTCACAGCATCGGCTCTTGGCGAGCGCGAAGAGCCGCCGTCCGTAGCGGTCCACCAGCGTCCTCCACGCGGAGGGATCGCCCGCGCCCGCGGCCCGGAGCAGCGGGGAGAGGTCCTCGGATTCCTGCCAGCCATCCGCTCGATCGCTCACCACCGGCACTCCTTGCACCGCGAGCACAACGCCGCCGGGCTCCCCGTATTGCAGGAGGCCCGCGGGTTGGAAGGGAGGCGTCCGGTATCCCGCGAACCGCGTGCGAAGACGGTAGTCTGTGGGCATGCAACTCGCGTACTGCGTCACCGCGACATTCCCGGACGAGGCCACACGCGACGAGTACGCCCATTGGCTGGAGCACGGGCACCTCCAAGGGGTCATCGCGGGTGGAGCAACCGACGCGGCGTTGCTCATCCCGGACGATCCGCCCGGCCGCTGGCGGGTCCACGCGCGGTACACGTTCCAGAGCCGCGACGCGTTCGATCGATACGTCCGCGAAGCCGCCCCGGCCCTCCGCGCGGAAGGCCTGGCGAGATTCCCACCCGCGCGGGGCGTGTCGTTCGAACGTGAGCTCGCTGCGATCCGTGTGGCCCTGAGCCACGTACGGCCCTCTGACCCGGTGGATTCCACGCCGAACCCGTGAGGCCCCCTTGCAGAACCCTACCGACGAGACACTCTTTGAGACCTACCGGGCCGGCGATCTCGCGGCGTTCCGGTCCCTCGTCGAACGTCATCACGACGACCTGATCCGGTTCCTCGTCCGGCTCATGGGGGACTCCGCGGGCGCGGACGATGTCTTTCAGGAGACCTTCCTCCAGGTCCACCAGGCCGCCCACACATTCGATGCAACCCGGCGGTTTAGGCCCTGGCTTTTTACCATCGCGGCGAACAAAGCACGGGACTACCTCCGTAGGAAGGGTCGGCGGCGCACCTTCGACCTCTCCGCGCCACTCTCTCCGGAGGGTGGCGGGGATGGATCCGGGGGATCGTTCGTCGATCTGCTCGAGGTGCGCGTCCCGACGCCGGACGCCGGATTGGAACGCGGTGAGACGAACGAGCAGGTGCAGCGGGGGCTCGCGGCCCTTCCCTACTCGCTCCGGGAGATTCTGTTGCTGGCCTACTTCCAGAAGCTGAGTTACGCGCAGGTCGCCGACGAGCTCGAGATCCCCCTGGGCACGGTGAAATCCAGGCTCCACGCGGCCGTGGCTGCCTTCGCGAAGCAGTGGAACGACATGCAGTCCGAGCACGACAAGCAATGACCAACGATCGTCCACAACCGCCGACTCCGCTCTCCGGGCCCGACGAAGCCGCCGTTGACGCGGCCCTCGCCTCGCACAGAGCAGGCGAACCGCCCGCGGCCGATCCCCGCGCCGAACGGGCCCGGGCGCTCCTCGACCTTCTTGGCGGTGGCCCGGTCTCCGACAGGGCAACCCGGATCGACGCGACCATGGCCCGCGTGATGGTGGCGCGGAGCGGGCAGGCGGGCGCAGAGTCGGCCGGCAAAGAGGTCCGGCTGCTTCCCGACGACGAAGAGGCCGTCGAGGCATGGATGAACGAGGGGCAGAACGCCGCCAGAGTCCCGGGCGTGCTGCGCGAGCGGGCCAAGCGCGTGCAGGCGATGGCGGAGCTGGTGACAACGGCCGGTGTCTCAGTCGGAAACCGTGAGGATCGAATCGGCAGGACGATGGCATTGGTGGGGCGCTCGCCGCGCACGCTGCAGTTTCCGGCTCAGGTCGGCGTGGGTTCGCGATCGGGCTTCCGGCTCGCCGATTTGCTCTCGGTCGCCGCGGTGCTGCTGCTGGGGACCTCGGTCGTCTGGCCGATCATGTCGACCGCTCGGACCTACTCCGGGCAGACGCGGTGCAGCGCGAATCTGGGGAACATCGCGATGGCGCTCGACCAGTACAGCGCGGACAACAGCGGTGCGCTCCCCCGGGCTTCGGCGTCGTTCGCGGGCCCGTGGTGGGACGTGGGCGATGCGGACCGTTCGAACTCCGCTGGCATGGTCGTGCTTCCCCGCCTGGGGTACACGACTCTGGACAACCTCGCCTGCCCCGGGAACCCGGCGGCCTGCACGGAAGCCAGCGTGCTCCGGACGGGAGACTGGCAGACCCTCGACCAGGTCTCGTACTCGTACCGGCTAGCGCCCGCGGTGTCGAAAGATGCGCCGATGTGGGACCACCACGTGCCGACCATCGTCATGGCGGACGCTTCGCCGGTCGTGCGCAGGGCCCGAGCCCGCCAGCCGATCTTCCCCGTCGAGAACTCGATGAACCACGCGGGCCGCGGCCAGGCGGCGCTGCGGAGCGACGGTTCCGCGGTGTGGCTCTCGACTCCAATCTACGGGAAGGACAACATCTGGCTCCCCGGGTACATCGAGCAAGCGCTCGCGGAGATCACGCGGCAGATTCAGAACGGGTCGTCGCGTGGCAGCATTACCATCCAGGGTGTTGAGCTTCCGGGCCGCAATGACATCATGCTCGCGCCGTGAGCGCAGCTAATCCTGCGACTTCGCCATCTCCCCGAGCGAGCGCAGCGTGTCGAACGCCTGCATCGGCGAGAGGTTGTCGAGCTTGAGCTCCCGCAGCCGCGCGAGCGCGGGGTGTGGGAGGAACTCGGTGAAGAGCGAGAGTTGGCCGGCGTCGTCGTGGCG
>JBMOHX010000484.1:0-2981 GCA_049317625.1 Phycisphaerales bacterium | reverse complement strand
CGGTAAGCGCTTCCTGGCCCCTGATTCGTCATCCAAGTTGGCGGGCGTCGTCGTGCTGGACTCGGGCCGGGTCTATTCGCACCACGGGGCTGACCCGCTCGCTACGGGACACGCGCACGACGCCTTTGACGTGTTTCGCATCTTGGACCACCAGGGGGACAACGCCGCCGCTGTCAGGGCCGCCGCCCTTGCGCTGGGGATGGACCGCGCGTCAACCGCCGGCAGTCAGGAGCACGGCAAAGCCGTTGCAGATACGCTGAGCGCCTGCCAGAACGCCCCCGCGCCCGGACCCGCTACCGGCGCCCCGGGGCAACCCGCCCGGGCCTTTCGACGACCTGCGTGTCGCGGGGCTCGCGATCGATGCGGATTTCGAGTACTACCAGGCCAGCGGATCAACGGTCGCGGGGACGCAGAACCGGGTCGCCGCCGTGATGAACGCCGTCAACCTGGTGTATGAACGGGATGTGGCGATCACGCACGCGATCACGACCATCGTCGTGCGGTCAAGTGCAAACGACCCCTACTCGGCCAGTCTGGCAGGAAGCCGGCTGACGCAACTTCGCGATGAGTGGAACGCGAACTTTCAGACTGTGGATCGCGACACTGTGCACCTCTTCACCGGTCAAGACTTGGATGGTGATGTCGTCGGCGTCGCGTACTCCGCGGTGGTGTGCAATCGAAGCAGCGGGTACGGGTTGAGTCAAGACCGCGGCACCTCGACCGACATGGTTGGATTGGTCTGCCATGAGCTCGGGCACAACTGGAGCGCGCGGCACTGCAACGAACCCCCGGCCCAATCACCATGCACCATCATGTGCAGCAGCTTAAACCTCTGCGACGGTCTTGGTGCACCCAACTTCGACCCGTTTACCATCGGCACCATCAGCGGATTCGCGGACACCCGCCCGTGCCTTTCTCTGCAGCCACGCGGCATCTGGGTCGACTTCGCCTACTCAGGAACCGAACGCGGCACCCAGAGCCAGCCGTTCAACACGCTCGCGGAGGGCATCAGCGCCGCCCCGTGCGGGTTCAACGTCGTCCTCGTCGGCAACCGCTCCTCGCCACAAACTGGAGTCTTCCAGCGGCCCGCCGGCTGCCCCGTCACCCTCAACGCCGTCAACGGTCCCGTCACCATCGGTCGCTAACCACCGCCACGCCTTTCTCGGAGAGGTTCAATGAGAAGCCTGAAACTCGCCATCACCGCCACGCTCGTCGCCGCCGCGTCCGCCCTCGCCCAACCCACCAGCACAAACACCATCACGCTCCAAGCGAAGGTCGAGGGCGTCGCGGACGGGACGGCAAACGTCGTCGTGAGGTTCTTCGATGCGCTGAGCGGCGGCGCGCAGCAGGGTGCCGCCATCACGCTGAACAACCAGCCGATCAACGGCGGCGTCATCAATGTGCCCGTTTCACCCGTGGACCCGACCGTCTTCAACGGCCAGACGCGGTACATGGAGTTGACGGTGAACGGGACCGTCCTCTCGCCGCGGACGCTGGTGACGAGCGTGCCGTACGCGCTGGTTGCCTCTGGCCTCCGATTCTCGGACTCGCCCGCCACGCAGATCATCCCGGTGAGCGGCCATCTGGTCTCAACGGGTGGGATCGCGCTGAACCGGCAGCGATCGGATCTCGCGCTCCTCGACACGCTCCTGGGCGATGCGAGCATCGGGGCAGCTGTCGCGCGATTCACGCACGGTGCTCCTGGACCGGATCCGACGGTGTGGATCAACTACCACCAGGTCTCAAACCCGACCGCCTTCGACATGCTGCGTTGTGACAACGGTACAGAAGACACGCAGTTCGTCGTTCAGCACGTCGGCGGTGCGATTCCGATTCGCGTCGGGATCGGCACAGCCGAGCCGCAGTCATCCAGGCTGCATGTCAGGCAGGCCCGGGCACAGAACTTCGCCGCCGCACGATTCGAATCGACGACACAGTCGAACGTGCCAGCGAACGTGTGGCTGAACTACATAAACAGTGACGGCTCCCTCGATCTCATCCGCGCGAACATCGCCGGAGCGGATGAGGCCTTTCGTGTGCGGGCAGACGGTCGCACCGAGGTGCTCGATTTGACCTGCCGCGTCCTCACCATCACCGGCGGCGCCGACCTCGCCGAAAAGCTCTCCGTCACCGACCCCAACCCCAGCGACGACTTCAACGTCGTCCCCGGCATGCTCGTCTCCATTGACCCCACGGGCAATCGCAAGTTCGCGCTCTCCCACGAACCCTACGACCGCAAGCGCGTCGGCATCATCTCCGGCGGCAACGGTGTCGCGGCGGGCTTGGTTCTCCACCACCAAGGCAACCCCGATGCCGACGGCGAGCACGCCGTCGCGCTCACCGGTCAGGTCTGGGCATGGGCAGATGCCGACGTCAACGGTCCGATCGTGGCAGGCGATCTCCTGACCACTTCCGTCACGCCCGGCCACGCCATGAAAGCCACCGACCTCGACCGTGCCCGCTTCGCCGTCGTCGGTCAGGCCCTCACCCGCCTCGACTCCGGCCGCGGCTGGGTTCAGGTCCTCGTCGGCAAGCAGTAAACCCGCACTCCTCTCGATACACAGGAACCTCATCCATGCAGTTCCGCATTTTCCTGCTCGCTCCCGTGCTGTTCAGCGCCTCGGCCGCGCTCGCGCAGCCTCGCCTGGTGGTCGCCGCGTTGACTTCCGGCGGCGCCCGTACTTCGAACGGCTCGCTCGTGGCCGTCGGGCAACCGGTCGTGGGTCGGGCCCAGTCCGGCGCGGTCGGGGCGCACGTTGGCATCATCCCTTGCATCGTCTCCCCGCTGTGCCGCGCCGATTTCAACAGCGACGGCGGCGTCGACGGGGACGATGTCATCGGGTTCTTCGGCGTGTGGGACAACGGTGACATCGCCGCGGACTTCAACCGCGACGGCGGCGTCGACGGGGACGACGTGATCGAGTTCTTCGTGCGCTGGGACGCGGGGTGCTGAGCGAAGCGCTCAGCACAAATGTGCAAAG
>JBMOHX010000483.1:0-2999 GCA_049317625.1 Phycisphaerales bacterium | reverse complement strand
TCAACCTCGTGAGCAACATCGAGGCACGCTTCGAGGCGGGGCTCACCAACCACGGCGTGATCTCGGCGGCCCAAAGCGTTTCGGCGCTCGGCGGCGGCGTTCAGGACGGCCGGTTCGTGATGGCAACCGGCGCGACCCTTTCGCTCGGCGGAACTCAAACGATGGCGGCGGCGTCACGCGTCGAGGGCCAAGCCACGGTCGCCGTGGTATCGGGTGTGACGAGCTTCGCGGGCTTCCTCGCGAGCACTCTGTCGCTCTCGACGGCCCCGGGCTCTCAGGTAACGCTCGGCCTCGACTACTCGCTGGCTTTCATCTCCAACTCCGGAACACTGGACATCGGTTCGCGCAACGTGACGCTGACCGGCGCGTTCGATCAGACTTCGACGGGCACCCTCCGCGTCGATCTTCTCGACGCGGCCTCAGTCGGCACCATCACGGCGGCGACCAGTTCCGTCGACGGGCTTCTCGATGTGACCTCGTCCACCGGCTTTGATCCCTCCGACCCGATGCTCGCGCTGTACGGCATCTCGATCGTGAACGCGCAGGAGATCACGGGCTCGATGGCGGTGGGGGCCCAGCCCTCGCTCACCGCGGGGTCGTACGTCGCCCGAATGGTCGGCAACTCGCTCCGGTTGCTCCACAACATCGCGGACTTCAACGGCGACGGTGGTGTCGACGCGGACGACGTGATTCTGTTCTTCAACGCGTGGGACAACGGGCTCATCATCGGTGATCTCAACGGCGACGGCGGCGTCGACAGCGACGACGTGATCTTCTTCTTCGGCCTGTGGGACAACGGCGGCCGGTAATAGCGCCGGCCCGTTCGCTCGCTTCGCCGATATGCTGACCGGCATGCCGATCGACCCGACATGGCTCTGCCGTCGCCTCGAAGCCGCGGTGGCCAGCGCGGGTGATCCCGGCCTGGCGCTGGAGAAGTCGTGGAGGGGCGTGCGCTCCGCACCGACGCGGCTTCTCGCGGTCGGCAAGGCGGCGATCCCGATGGCGCGCGTGGCCCGCCAACTCCTGGGCAACTCGCTCACGCGCACGCTCGTCGTCGCGCCGGGTGTTGACGCGACCCTCTCGGGTTGCGATGTGCTCACGGCTGATCATCCGTACCCCACCGACCGAAGTCTCGCGGCGGGGATCGCGGTCGAGCGCTTCGTGCGGGAGGTGCCCGCGAATGAGGAACTGGTCGTGCTGCTTTCCGGCGGCGGATCCGCGATGGTGTGCCTCCCACACGATGGACTGGAACTCTCTGATATCGCGGAGCTGACCCGCGCCGCGCAGCTCGCGGGGGCGTCGATCGACGATCTCAATCTCCTGCGGCGTCACTGCGAGCGGGTCAAGGGCGGAGCGCTGGCGTCCCTCTGCCCGGCCGCCACCATCCGCGTGTACGTGCTCTCCGACGTCATCGGCGACGACCTGGCCACCATCGCCTCCGGTCCGTTCGCGCCGGACCCGACCACACACGCCGACGCGGCCCACGTGCTGGCGCGGTTGGGACTTGACCATCTCTCGCCTCGGGTCGCGTCGTTTCTGGCGGCGGGCAAGCACTCGGAGACGCTGAAGAGTGCTCGGCCCGGGGTGGACCACGTGATTGTGGCGAGCAACCGCATGATCGGTGAAGCTGTTGCCCGCGAAGCCGCCGAGCATGCGCAGGGAGTGACGGTGGACCACGGTGTCACGGGAGAGGCCGCCGTGGTCGGGCGTGGTCTGGCGGCTCGGTTCGCCGCGGACCCGCGGCACGCGTGGGTTGTCGCGGGTGAGTACACGGTCACTGTGGGAGCCAGCGAGGGAGTAGGCGGGCCGACGCAGGAGATGGCGCTCGCGGCCGCGGCAGAGCTCGGAGGTCGGGGCGGGTGGGTGCTGTGGGCGTACTCGACCGACGGGCGCGACGGGCCGAGCGAAGCCTGCGGGGTGATCGCGACCGACCAGACGATGCGAGCCGCGGCGGCCGCGGGGTTGAACGCGCGCCACGCGCTGCTGGCGCACGACTCCGGCGGTTTCTGGGCGGGGTGCGGCGGCGCGATCCCGCGTCGGGAGACGGGGACGAACCTGAATCACGTGGCGTTGCTGATGGCGCTGTGAACGTCAGGGCTTGGGCGCGAGGTGCGGGTAGCGGGCCCAGAACTCGTCGGCGATGATGGCGTACCGGTTATGGTCGGCCCATCGGCCGGCGATCTGGAGATACGCGGGGGAGAACCCCTCCTGGCGGAAGCCGACCCTCAGCACCGTGCGGATCGATGGGACATTGTGCGGCTGGACGTTGGCCTCGACGCGGTGGAGGAGGAGTTCGGCGAAGGCGTACGACAGGATGAGTTGAATGGCCTGCGTCGCGAAGCCTTGGCGCGCGAAGGGGAGCGCGATCCAGTAGCCGAGGAAGGCCTGTTGGAGCGGACCGCGGATGATGCCGCCGAGGGAGCACTGGCCGACGATGCGCTGATCGGAGTTCCGCACGACGAGGAAGCGCCGGCGCTGCTCGCTCTGGGCGGAGGACAGGAACAACTCGAAATCGTCGGCGGTGAAGGCCGAGTGGCCCGGCGAGGGGATTGGTTCCCACTGCTCGAGGTGATCGCGGCTTTCGCGTCGGAGCGTGGTGAACTCCCGCTCGTCGGAGGCGACAGGGTGCCTGATCGAGACGGGGAGCGCGGGGTTGTGGGTCGCTGCCGGGGGCGTCACACCAGCGGGGCCTTTCGCTTGACCGCGCCGTACCACACAAGACAGAAGATGGGGTACGCGGTGCCGATGGCCAGACCGAAGGCGAGGCCGATGGCACCGCCGGCCTTCTGGCCCGGAGCGTTCATCTGCTTGGCGAAGTCCGTTTCTGGGTGTTCGAGCGCCCACGTGCGTTGGCGTGCGACGAGGTCGAGGTTGACTTTCGTGCCCACGATGGTCATCAGGATCGCGAAGATCGCGTACGCGACATGGAGGTTCTTGGTCAGCGGCTTGCGGCCGATGGAGAGCACGCCAGCGGTGATCAGCAGCACGGCGGAAATCAC
>JBMOHX010000482.1:0-2999 GCA_049317625.1 Phycisphaerales bacterium | reverse complement strand
TCCAGTACACCCCCGAGCACCCGCTCATCGCGCAGAACATGTACCGCTACTCGAACGGCCGCTTCGAGCAGATTGGGCAGTCGTGGCTGAAGCACTCCTTCCAGTCGCTCAACAGCCCCGGGTGCGGCATGAGCTGCCAGCAGCCCCCGCTCGGTGGCGCGCAGCTCGGCGTCGGATGTTCCGACGTCTACGGCTCCGGCTACAACGGCGGCCAGGGCGGCCTCGGACCCCGCTCGGAAGTGAACCCGACGACCGGCGTGTACCCCTATCCCTTCGGTGGCGGCTCGGAAACGAACCTCCTCGACAAGCGTCTCCAGGTCCGCGTCACGGACATCGATCCCGACGCAAACCCCGGCGCGATCTTCTACGCCGAGGCCCAGTACGTCACCGCCGACGATGCGCAGTGGAGCAACGGCGGCCCCGCGACCAACGGGCTGAACAACGCCAGCTATCAGCGCCTCAGCATCCCTGATGTGAACGCCACCCCCACGCTCACCGGTTTCATCAACCGGCGCGATCCGGCCATCAAGGCCTGGAAGGACAACGACCCGGCCGTCGCGCTCGTCCCCGCCGACTACATCGACACCACGCTCGGCGCACCCGGCATCGTCGCCCGCTTCTGGGTCGCCGGCCGCGCGACCGACAACGGCGACGGCACCTGGCACTACGAGTACGCGGTGCAGAACCTCAACTCCGACCGCTGCGCCGGCCGCTTCTCGGTCCCCGCGGGCCCCGGAGTGATCGTCTCGAACGTCGACTTCTCCGGCATCTTCGCGCACACCCGCGAGCCGTACCCCAACACCATCGCGAACGAGTCCGCGTGGCCCGGCGCGGTGAACGACTTCCAGCTCAACTGGGCCTGCGCGCCGTTTATTCCCCCCACCGGCAACTCCTCCAACGCGCTCCGCTGGGGAACGATGTACAACTTCCGCTTCGACTCCAACACCCCGCCGACCACGGGCAGCGCGACGCTGGGCCTCTTCAAGCCCGGCCCCGGCGGTGTGCTCACCGTTCCCGGCCTCCCGATCCCCGGCACGCCCCCGTGCCCGGCCGATTACAACAGCGACGGCAGTGTCGACGGCGACGACGTCATCCTCTACTTCGGCCTCTGGGACCGCGGCCACCCCGCCGCGGACATCAACCACGACGAGGGTGTGGACGGCGACGACGTGATCGAGTTCTTCGGACGGTGGGATGCTGGCTGCTGAGCGGCGAAGCCAGCGCTCTGCGTGCTCATGCGGGCTGCGGTTGAAACGCGATCTCTGCCGGAGATGAATCCGCGGATGGGGCGCGAGCTGCGCATTCTCAAAAGTGGCGGCTTCCTTTGCGAGGGAACAGTTGTGACGTTCTCCTTCGTTCGCGAAAGTCACGACATCTGCCGTTCATATGGCTCTTCATTCCCGGACGCTCGTTTCTGATGTGTTGGAGCACGTTGTTGGAACACGCACCCGGTGAGGATGAGACACTTGTCTCAGATTGCGTTGCGGTCGTTCCAAAAACAACTACCATCTCCGTCATTGGGTGGGCGTCTGGCCCGAGATGACTGAGCAGGATTCCTCGTTGGAATGTGCGAAGACGGAGCCACCTCCGATCCACATGCACACTTCTCGTACTGAGCCGTCCGTCGCACTCACCCCGCGTCCCACCCCGCACTGCAACGCCCGTCACCGAGGAACCTCCCAATGACCAGCAAGACCACCCGCCCCCGATTCTCAGCCATCCTCTCCCTCTCCGTGGTTGCCATGCTCACCACGGGCGGCATGCTCTATGCAGGTCCTTTGGACCCACCCGCCGGGCCGATTGTGAGCACGGGCAAGACGCTGACGGAAGTGGAGCCACGGATCGCCATCAACCAAATCAATACGCCGGGGACCGCCAACGCAACGTTTCGGATCACTCAGCCCGGCTCGTACTACCTCACCAGCAACCTGGTCGGCGAAGTGGGCAAGAGCGGCATCGAAGTCAGCGTGGTCGGCGGCACGCTCAACGGTGGAGTAACGATTGATCTCAATGGCTTTGAGATCAGGGGAACCGGCACGGCGGGTGGAGGGAGCGGCGACGGGATTCGAATGACCGTTTTCGAGAACAACCTCATCATCCGCAATGGCACCGTGCGAGGCTGGGCAGGCGACGGGATCGATCTGACGGCCGTTCTTGCGCCATCGTGCATCATCACCGATATCTGCTCCAAGCAGAACGGTCTGGCAGGCGTCTCTACAAGCACCAGCACCTCGATCACAAAGTGCGTCTTCAGCGAGAACGGCGGCATCGGCCTCGCGACCAGTTCCGGGTGCGTCATCACGGCCAGCGTCGCGTCGAGCAACGGGCAAGATGGCTTTCTGCTCGGATCGGGGAGCACCATCACCGGATGCACCGCCTACCTCAACACCGGCGACGGCATTCGTGTGAACCTCGGCTGCACCGTGAGCGACTGCACCAGTTACGCAAACACAGGCGACGGAATCGAGGCAAGCGTTGGATCAGTCATCACCAACAACACCTGCAGAACCAACGGTTTCAATGCAGGCAACGGCGCGGGGATCCACATCACCGGAGAGGACAACCGCGTCGAGGGGAACAACTGTGCCGCGGCGGATCGCGGGATCGACGTTGATGTCGCGGGCAACTTCATCACCCGGAACACCTGCGCTGGCAACACCGTCAACTGGGATGTTGTCGCTGGCAACGTGATCCTGGTCGTGAACGCCGCGACGGCGGGCGCGGTCACCGGCAACGCTGGTGGCACAGCGCCGGGCTCAACCGACCCCAACGCCAACTTCAGCTACTAAGGCCTTCTCTCATTCCTCTAACATTCATCCAGACCGCATCAGTCTTTCTCACAGACTGGAATCCCATGAAAACTCACTTCTGGCTCTTCACCTCCACCATCGCCGGCGCGTGTGCCGCCCCGGCCCTTGCCCAATCAAACGTCGACCCGGCATCAAAAATGTCCTGGAGTGAAAACTGCGGGTACATCAACTGGTTCGATGCCGGCACTC
>JBMOHX010000481.1:0-3002 GCA_049317625.1 Phycisphaerales bacterium | reverse complement strand
CTAGCGACCACGATTACCGAACGGTGTTACAGGACCAAAACCCCTGGTGGGCGAGTGGTGCTGTCCCAGGTTCGCTCGCCCCCGCGGCGGAACGGGCCATCGTGGAGCGGCTGGTCCGGGTGCTCAGCCTCAACACCCCTCGCAGGTTCCGCCTGATCCTCGGACCCCGCCGCGTTGGC
This sequence comes from Phycisphaerales bacterium, assembly GCA_049317625.1. Lineage (GTDB taxonomy): Bacteria > Planctomycetota > Phycisphaerae > Phycisphaerales > UBA1924 > JBEIUO01. Next base: position 2,823 of record JBMOHX010000481.1, on the reverse strand, counting down.
AAGACCACGGTCATGTACCAAATGGTCAGGAGGCTGCTGGCGGAAGGCGTGCCCAAGGACCGGGTGCTCTGGTTCCGGCTCGATCACCCCCTGCACATCCGCCAGTCGCTCGGGCGCGTCATCGACGACGCTTGCTCGAGCGCGGGCGCCTCGGATGCGACGCCGGCCTACTTGTTCCTCGACGAGGTGACCTACGCCGAGGACTGGGACCTCTGGTTGAAGACGGCGTACGACGAGCACAAGCCGGTGCGGATCGTCGCGACCTCCAGCGCCGTCGCGGCGCTTCGGAACAAACGGATGGAGAGCGGCATCGGGCGATGGGAGGAGTACTACCTCGCGCCGTACCTGTTCAACGAGTACCTCTCGCTCACCGGCAAGCCGCTGCCGCTGCAACTCGGGCGCACCCTCGCCGAGACGCTCGCAGCAGTCGCGGACGAGAGTGTCCCCGTGGGGCTCGACCAGGAACTCCGTCGATTCCTGTTCACGGGGGGCTTCCCCGAACTCCTCCTCCACGCCGAGTCCCTCGCGCGAGACGAGGCCGCGGCTCTGATCGAGTCCCAGCGCGTGCTGCGGGCCGACGCGGTGGAACGGGTTGTGTGGAAGGACATCCCGCAAGCAATGCCCGTCGAGAACCCGATGGTTCTCGAGAGGTTGCTGTATGTGCTGGGAGGTCAAATCGGGTCCATCATGTCCCCGGAGTCGATCTGCGCGACGGTGCGCGACCTCTCGACGCCGACCTTCGAGCGGTACGTGAAGTACCTTGAGCTCGCGTACACGATCTTCACCCTTCAGAACTACTCGCCGAAGGAGGAGACGCGCCAGCGGCGGGGCCGGAAGGTGTACTTCACCGAGGGCGCGGTGCGGAACGCCGCGCTCCAACGCGGACTCACGCCCATGACCAGCCCCGAGGAGATGGGCCTGCTCTACGAGAACGCGGTCGCCGCCCACCTCCACACCTTGGCCCAGCACGGAGAGGGTCCGACCCGCTACTGGCGCGACTCAGGTCACGAGGTCGATTTCATCTACGACCACCCGAAGGGCCCCGTCGCCATCGACGTCGGAAGCTCGACAAGCCACGGCCGCGCCGGGCTCGCCCGTTTCGCCGAGCGGCACGCCCGCTTCGAGTCCGCGACATACCTCGCGATCCCGCGCCTCAGCCGCGGAACGCCGCCGGGGGCTTCGCGAATCGGAGAGATCCCCATCGAGCTCCTGCTCGCGGCGATCGGCGCTCACGCCGACGCGTCGTTGCTGCGCCGGGTAGGAGGATGAGGGGGTTGGCCTGGGGCATCGCCTCTCGGCAACGCGTCCCAATGAGCTTCTGTGCCCGCGGCGGTAGAACAACGGTTGTAGACCGCGATCCTACCGCGCCCTGCAAAGATCCATAAACTCCACCCCACGCCGCAAGTGCGGGATCACGATCGATCCCCCAACAATCAGGGCAACTTCCAGAGCCTCCCAGATCTCCGCGTCCGAGCACCCCGCGTTCACGCACTGGTCGATGTGGTACGCGCTGCAGTCGTCGCACCGCAGGACCGCAGAGGCCGTGAGGCCCAGCAGCTCCTTGGTCTTGGCGCTGTGCGCCCCTCCTCGTAGGTCTGCCCGTCGAGCCTGAAGAACCGTTTGGTGACGAGGGTACCGCCCTGGGCGACGGAGCCATCCGGGCGGGCCGCCCCCTTCGCCGCGCGCTCCGCATGATCGCCCATGATGCGGGCGTTCATCTTTGAGCGGTAGGCCTGGAACTGGTCGTATCGGTTCATGGCAATGGCAGAACCTGCGCGATCTCCTCACGCGGCGGCGCACCCAACGTCTCAACTCCGGGCCGAGGTTCTCCGCGAGCGTGCCTCACCGAACCGGCGACATGCCATCGGTCGCCGTCGCTTGTGGGAGATGCGTTTCTTGCGCACACAACCGGTCGCGCGCTCGATCGCCGACCTTGTCACCCCCTCCTCTTTTGCTCACAGAATCAACATCGAACCGATAGCATCGCCATACCAAAGGAGTGGGTCTTCATGACACATGGAATCGAGGTTGGATTTCCACGGTCGTCACTTTATTGCTCTCGGCCGTTTCTGGATTCGCACTCGGTTCTTGCGTCACTTGTGTTGGCGCTCGTGGCCCTCCTCGCCGCCGTAGCCACCGCCCAGCCGTGCGGCCCGCAGTGGCTGCCGAGGGGAGAAGGATCGGCGGGCGTCGGCGGAGGAGCGAGCACATCGCTCATGTGGGACCCGGACGGCCCCGGCCCGGAGGGCGCGAAGCTCGTCGTCGCTGGCGTGTTCAGTATCGCGGGCACGACCGCCGCCAGCAACATCGCGAGCTTCGACTTTGAGACCGGGGCATGGTCATCGCTCGGTTCCGGGACGAACGACTACGTGAGGGCCCTGGCCGTGCTTCCCAGCGGCGAACTCATCGCAGGCGGCGACTTCACCACCGCCGGCGGGGTCGCGGCGAAGTTCATCGCCCGTTGGAATGGCGCCACTTGGTCGGCTTTCGGGTCGCCCGTGAACGACTCGGTCTCCTCGCTGGCGGTGCTTCCCAACGGCGACCTCATCGCCGGGGGCAACTTCACCAAGGCCGGAGCAGTCGCCGCGAACCGCGTCGCCCGCTGGAACGGCTCGACTTGGTCGGCGCTTGGAGAGGGTGTGAACTCATACCTGTACACCCTGGAACTGCTACCCAACGGCGACCTGGTCGCGGGGGGCACCTTCACCACCGCTGGCGGCGTTGCGGCGAACTCCGTCGCCCGATGGAACGGATCGACTTGGCCGGCGCTGGGGTCGGGCATGAACGACTATGTGATGGATCTGGCCGTGCTTCCCAACGGCG
>JBMOHX010000480.1:0-3002 GCA_049317625.1 Phycisphaerales bacterium | reverse complement strand
CCCACGCGGTCAGAGCCCGCGTGGCAGACCCAGCGGGCGGAAGCCCGCTGCCACGCTGCCCAAAAACAAACAACCCCCGTCGCCGGGGGTTGGGAGTGTTCTTGTTCCGTCGAGCTCGCGATTAACGCTTGCTGAACTGGAAGCGACGACGCGCACCGGCCTGGCCGTACTTCTTACGTTCAACCTTCCGCGAGTCGCGCGTCAAGAGACCGTTCTGCCGCAGGATCGCCTCGAACGACGGGTCGTAGTCACGGAGGGCCCGAGCGATCGCCAGACGCGTGGCCTGGGCCTGGCCCATGATCCCGCCGCCGTGGGCGCTCACGATCACCTGCATCCGGCCCAGCATCCCCGTCAGCTTCAGCGAAAGCTGGCAGTCCGTCTGGTCGCGCTCTTCCGTGAAGTACTCGTTCACAGACTTCACCTTGCCGGAGAAGCACTCGAAGGTGATCTTCGCCTTCTCGCCCTCGGCCGGCTTCATGCGGATCCGCGCCACCGCGCTCTTGCGGCGACCCGTCCCCCACCACCAGCCGTACTTGTCGGCCGGCTTGGCCTCGCGCAGCGGCTTGAGCTCTTCGGTCGGCGCGGGAGCCGCGGCAGCCCCGACCACACCAGCGATACCACTCAGAATGTTCGACATGAGATTCCTTTCGGTGTGCTCAGCGGGGGCTTACCAGACGGCGATCGTGGTGGGGTTGTGCGCGGCGTGCGGGTGCTCGGCGCCCTCGTACACCATCAGGTTCTTCAGCATCACGCGGGCCAGACGGTTCTTCGGGAGCATGCGCCGCACCGCATCAGAGATGAGCAGCTCGGGCTTGTTCTCGCGGACCTGACCGTAGCTCTCGGCCTTCAGGCCGCCCGGGTACCGGGTATACCGAAGCTTCAGCCGCTGCTCGGCCTTGCGGCCGGTCAGCGCGATCTTCTTCGCGTTGGTGACGATGACGTAGTCGCCGCTGTCAACGTGCGGGGTGTACTCGGGCCGGTGCTTACCCATGAGCACAATCGCAACCTCCGCGGCCAAACGGCCGAGGGGAATGCCGGTCGCGTCAACGATGCGCCACGACTTGGTGAGCTCGTTGGGCTTCGCGAGGTATGTCTGACGACGGGACATCGCAAACCTCCGTGACGGTCCGCGGGTTCCAACGGAGGGATCACCACCGGTGGCGGGCCGCGGGGGGGCCGTCCTTCGATCGCGGCCTACCGGGCCGGGCGGACTTTGCGGCTCGTCATCCGTGAGCAGCAGAGCAGAGTTTCGAACGGGGGTCCCCGAAGCCCAGTAGGCCCGGAGACTTGGATGGACTGAAAGATTAGGCGGGGTGCGCGGCGGGTTCAAATGACAGGAAGTCACGAGTTTTGCTAGGATGGTGTTCGGGCGGACGACACCTGCGCAAGCTCCGGCACGACAGGTTTTTCTCCGAACCGCTCGACTTTTTCGACCCAGGTGTGCATAAATGTCCTCTATTAAGCGACAATCTTGCACATGACCCAGCCCAGAAAGAGCTCCACCACCCTTCGCCAAGGCCTCCACGCGCTCGCCGCCTCGCAGGGCGGCTACTTCACGGCCAGCCAGGCCACGGAGGTCGGCTACGACCGCAGGCGGTTCTCTTACCACGTCGAGGCCGGAAACTTCGAGCGAGCCGGACACGGGCTCTACAGGCTCACCACCCTCCCACTCTCCGAGCACGACCAACTCGTGCGGCTCTCTCTATGGAGCCGCGGCCGAGACGACCAGCCCCAGGCGGTGATCTCGCACGAAACCGCTCTGGGGCTGCACGACCTTGGGGAACTCATCCCTTCCACCACGCACCTCACGGTGCCCCGAGCGTTCCGCAAACGCTCGATGAAGGGAGTGGTCTTCCACACGGGAACGGTACCGGCGGAAGATAGGAGCCACCGTGAAGGCTTCGACACGACCAGCCCCCTCCGCACCCTTCTCGACGTCGCCGCAGGCAGCACAGTGCCCCAAGAGCAACTCGATAAAGCGGTCGCAGAGGGCCTGGACCGCGGCATGGTGCGAAAGAGCAAGCTGCTCGCGGCGATCAGGAACAACCCCCGCCTGACGCGGCTCGCGCTGTCGCTCAAGAATCAGAGATAGCCAGCCACCCCCTTCAATGTGGCAGAGTGACTACGCAGCCATGGCCGCACAAGTCGATCTGCCCAGCCCGGACCTGGCCACCGGTTTCGCACAGCTCAGCGAGTTCTGGAACCAAACGCTCCTCTCGGAACGCTGACGCGGGCGCGCTCGGACACGGCACGCGCGAGCCCGAAACGAGCGCGTGTCTCTTCCCCATCATCGCGCACGGCGCGCGGGCGGGACGAGACAGCCTCCACACCCGCTCCTGATACCTTCATTGTCCAAGGAGAACGCCCATGCCCAAACTTCCATCCTCCATGAAGACAAAGCTCGCCAACTCCCTCAGCAAGGGCTCCCTCCCCGAACTCGACGAGCCCGGTTACAACGACTTCTTCGACGTCTTCGGCAAGTTCGCCGCGACCCTCTGGGAAGACGCCACGAACCCACACGCCTCGCAGGTCCGCCGCCACGTCGCGGCACTCGTGACGCTCTGGTCCGCGATCCCGGCAGACGGCGTCCTCACCGGCGTCGCGTGCAACCAGCCGGAGGTGGTGCCCGTGGCCATCGAAGCCGCGGAAGCCCTGCGGCTACCGAACGTCGCCGAAGGCCTCCGCGCAATCGCCGACTGCATCCCTCAAGAGGTCGCGGCCTTGCCCAGCCCCAGCGACCGGCTCGAGTGTTACAACTCCCCCCGCGGCCAAGAGTCCGCCGACCGCCTCGAAAGCCTCTACGACATCCTCACAGAAGACGAGGCCTTCGGTACCGCCCTCATGATCGGCACCATGCAACAAACCCTCGCGGCCCCGAGCGAGTTCTTCGAAGGTTGAGCGTAGAGCATGCGCGCTGGCAACGCGCATGCTCCCCGCGACGCACATCGGGCGGCACTCTCTCGTTGCGCCGAACGGGCGCGGGCGTGCAGGCCAGAGTCGCT
>JBMOHX010000479.1:0-3009 GCA_049317625.1 Phycisphaerales bacterium | reverse complement strand
CGAGAAGGTGATGGCCGCCAAGAAGCCCCTGCTCATCATCGCCGAGGACGTGACCGGCGAAGCGCTCAGCACGCTCGTCATCAACAAGCTCCGCGGCACGCTCCAGGTGTGCGCCGTCAAGGCCCCCGGGTACGGCGATCGCCGCAAGGCCATGCTCGAGGACATCGCGATCCTCACCGGTGCGACCGCCGTCATGAAGGACCTTGGTCTTGATCTCGAAAAGCTCGAGCTCAAGCACCTGGGTATGGCGAAGAAGCTCGAAGTCGACGCCGAGTTCACCACGGTGATCGAGGGTGCCGGCGAGACCAAGGCCATCCAGGCCCGCATCGCCCAGATCCGCGCCGAGATCGAGAAGACCACCAGCGACTACGACCGCGAGAAGCTCCAGGAGCGCCTCGCGAAGCTCGCGGGCGGCGTGGCGCAGGTCAAGGTCGGCGCCGCTTCCGAAGCCGAGCTGAAGGAGAAGAAGGCACGCATCGAGGACGCGCTCCACGCGACCCGCGCGGCGGTCGCCGAGGGCATCGTCCCCGGCGGCGGTGTTTCCTTCATCCGTGCGCGGAAGGCGCTCGAGTCGATGAAGGAGTACAAGTCCGTCTTCGGGAAGGACCAGGACGCGACCAGCGAGGACGTGGGCCGTGCGAAGTTCGATGTCGCCGCGGGCATCCGCGCCGTGTACACCGCGCTCGCCGTGCCGCTCCAGACGATCGCGGACAACGCGGGAATGAAGGGGAGCGTCGTGGTGAACAAGGTCTCCGAGGGCAAAGGTGCTTTCGGATTCAATGCGCTCACCCTCGAGTACGGCGACATGCTCAAGGAAGGCGTGATCACGCCGGCCAAGGTCGATCGCATGGCCCTGCAGAACGCCGCGAGCGTGGCCAACATCCTGCTCGCCGCGGACTGCGTCATCACCACCAAGCCCGAACCCAAGGAGGCCAAGGCCGGCGGCGGCGGCGGGATGGGTGGCATGGGTGGGATGGGTGGCATGGGCGGGATGGGCGGCATGGGTGGCATGGGCGGCATGGGGTTCTGAAACCGGAGAGCCCCGCGGGGTGCCCATGATCGAGTCCGCACTCGACATCCTTCACAACATGGACGTGCGTCTCGCGGAGTTTGCCGCGCAGAACACGCTGGGCGTCTACGCGCTCCTGTTCGGGATCATCTTCGCCGAGACCGGCTTGGTGATCATGCCCTTCCTGCCGGGAGACTCACTGCTGTTCACCATCGGTGCGCTCTCGGTGGCGACCGACGAGCGGGCGGCGGTGTTCAATCCCTGGCTCATCTCGGCGGTGCTGATCGTCGCGGGGATCCTGGGCGACGCGGTCAACTACCACATCGGGAAGTTCGCGGGTCCGCGGATCTTCCGCGGGGAACTGAACGACCGGTGGTGGTCGAAGCTGCTCAACCGCAAGCACCTCGACAGAGCCCACGCGTTCTACGAGAAGCACGGCGGCAAGGCGATCGTGCTCGGCCGTTTCGTCCCCATCGTTCGGACCTTCGTTCCCTTCGTCGCCGGCGCGGGGACCATGAACTACCGCCAGTTCGTCGTCTACAACATCATCGGCGCGATCCTCTGGGTAGGGATCTGTGTCGGGGCCGGCGTCATCTTCGGAAACCTGCCCCTCGTAAAGAAGTACTTCGAGCTCGTCGTCATCGGGATCATCGTCGTGTCGGTGATCCCCGTCGCGGTCGAGTTCATCCTGGCGAGACGCCGCGCCGCGGCGGCGCCCCGCCCGTCTGGTCCGTGAGCACCCCGACCTTCAAGGGGTCGCCAACTCGTCAAAAGTCTGGTTCGCATCACAGTGTTTGGAGTCAACGTCATGTCAGTCAAGCCCCTCGAAGATCGCGTCCTCGTCAAGCCCATGGAAGCCGAGACCAAGACCGCCTCGGGCATCTATCTCCCCGAGTCCGCCAAGGAGAAGCCCATCCGCGGCGAGATCGTCGCGGCCGGCCCCGGCAAGCGCCTCGAGAACGGCCAGCGCGGCCAGATGTCCGTCAAAGTCGGCGACACCGTCGTCTTCGGCAAGTACGCCGGCACCGAAGTCGAGGTCAAGGGAGCCAAGCACCTCATCATGCGCGAGAGCGAACTGCTGGGGGTGCTGGAGTAAGAAGGCAATGGGGAATGGGCAATGGGCAATGGGAGCGACAGGATCCGTTCGTACAAGGATCTCGTCGCTTGGCAGCGAGCATTCGCCCTTGGCCGAGAGGTTTACCGGCTCACTTCCCAGTTCCCCGGCGATGAGAGGTTTGGTTTGACGGCGCAGTTGCGGCGTGCGGCCGTCTCGATCGCGAGCAACATCGCGGAGGGATATGGGCGGGCGAGCCGTCCCGAGTACCTTCGGTTCCTAAGGATCGCGCGCGGCTCGCTGTACGAGGTGGAAACGCAGATGCTCTTTGCTCTTGAGTTCGGGTTTGTCGCCGCGGCCGAGTCCGAGGCGATCTCGGAGAGAATCAACGACACGGCCCGGGTGCTCTCGGGCCTCATTCACAGTCTTGAGGGGAGCGAGTAGTCGGGCCCATTGCCCATTGCCCATTCCCCATTGCCTTTGGAGTTCACCCATGTCAACCAAACAAATCATGTTCTCCGATTCCGCCCTCATCGAAATGAAGAAGGGCGTTGATCGGCTCGCCGATGCCGTCAAGTGCACGATGGGGCCCTCCGGGCGTCACGTCGTGATCGAGAAGTCGTTCGGCAGCCCCCACATCACCAAGGACGGCGTTTCCGTCGCCAAGGAAGTCTCCCTCCCCGAGCCCTTCCAGGCCATGGGCGCGAAGATGGTAAACGAAGTCGCCAAGCGCACCGCCGACAAGGCTGGCGACGGCACCACCGCCGCCACCGTCCTCGCTCAGGCCATCTTCACCGAAGGCCTCCGCCACGTCGCCGCGGGCGTGAACCCCGTGCAGCTCCAGCGCGGCATCTCGAAGGCCGCCGACGCCGTCTCCGAGGCGATCGACGCCATGGCCATCAAGTGCAAGGGCAAGGACGACTACCGCAAGGTCGCCACCGTCTCC
>JBMOHX010000478.1:0-3013 GCA_049317625.1 Phycisphaerales bacterium | reverse complement strand
CGCGACATGGGTGTGGTTCCCAAGCCGGGCGCCGAGGGCGGGCCTTGGAACTTCCTCGTGGTCGTCGACTTCCCGATGTTCGAGAAGGACAAGGAGTCGGGCCGCTGGATCGCGATGCACCACCCGTTCACCGCGCCGCGCGACGATCAGGCGGAGGCGTTTGTCAACGCCGCGGTCGATGACGAGGTGACGATCGAGTCCATCGTCTCCGCTGGGTACGACATCGTGCTCAACGGCCAGGAGATCGCGGGCGGTTCGGTCCGAATCCACGACGGCAAGGTGCAGAGCAAGGTCTTCCAGCTCCTGGGCCTCTCCCCGGAACAGGCGAAGGAGAAGTTCAGCTTCCTCTTGGAGGCCCTCTCCTACGGCGCGCCTCCCCACGCGGGGATCGCGTTCGGCCTGGACCGACTGGTGATGAACTTTGTGGGCACGGACAACATCCGCGACGTCATTGCGTTCCCCAAGACGCAGACGGGCGCGGACCTGATGACCCGGGCGCCCAGCTATGTCACCGAGGAGCAGCTCCGGGAGCTGTACGTGAAGAGCACGGCCGCCGCTCCGCCCGCGGGCGCGGCGCAGGCCTGAAAGTCAGAACCGCCGAAGTGTGTGGGGTTGGTCAAGGTGCCTTCGTAGCGAAAGCAGCGGGTGGGTTGTGTCGATGGGGATCTGCTCCCCTCGCACACTATGAACCAGCCAACACCCACCGCCGTGACCGCGTCCACCGTGCCCTTGTTTAACGCCAAGGGCGTGGCACTGTGGGCCGACGATCCCCTGCTGTTGGGCCGTATCGCCATCCGGGCGGACGTCAATCCGCGGCTCTTCAACGGAGCGGTGGTTCTCGATGGCGACAACTGGCCCCGTCGGCTCGAGACGCTGCTCGAGTCGCTGTCGGCGCCGGAGCGGCAGCTTCTGCGTGCCGCGGCGGTCGATGATCAGGGCGCGTACAACCCTTGGAAATCGCTTGGACTCGATCCCTTCCGCTACAAGATGGCGACGGATTGGTTCCCGGACCTGGTGAACGGCGCCGGCCTGACCCCGTTCTACCAGCCGATCGTGCGTGTGGAAACGGCCAAGGTACTGGGGTTTGAGGCGCTTATCCGGGGCACGGTCGAAGGCGAGCTGAAGGCGGGCGGCGACATCATCGACACCGCGCGGGCCCACAACGCGCTCTCGCAGCTCGACGAGCACGCTCGGGTGGTGGCGGTGAGCGAGGGAGTGCCGCGGCTGGAGCCTGACGAGAAGCTGTTCGTGAACTTCCTGCCGCTCACCATTCGGGACCCTCGCACCGCGTTCGATTCTGTGTGGGAAGCGTTGCGTGCCGCGGGTGCGGAGCCCTCGTGCCTGGTCTTCGAGGTGGTGGAGAGCGAGGCGTTCCCGGATCTGAAGGTGCTCAAGAGCATTGTGGAGGAGATCCGGGGCCGCGGTTCGAAGGTGGCGCTGGACGACCTGGGCACGGGGAACGCCGCGCTGGTGTATGTCGATGAACTCGTGCCGGACTACATCAAGCTCGCGAAGGGGCTGATCCCTGATTACCCGCACCAGCGTGATCTGCTGCTGGTGCGTGGGCTGGTGGATCACGCGCACCTGCGCGGGATCCAGGTCATCGCCGAGGGCATGGAGACCGTTCGCCAGTGGCAGGCGGTGGTCTCGCTGGAGATCGACTTCGTTCAGGGATGGCTGGTGGGCAAGGCCGACGCGGTGCCGCGCCGGGATCTCGGGGTTGAGCGGCTGCTCGCGGCGTAGCGATTACTGCACTTCGATCTCTTGCACCTTGCGCCAGCGGCGGCGTGCTTCGGAGAGCTGGCGGAGCTGCTCGCGGACGTCGCGCGGCGAGTTGATCCGTTCGAGGCGCACGATGGGCTGTCGCTCGTCGGAGGAGTTGATGACCACGGTGCCGATCCCGAGCATGCGGTCGATGGCGGATTGGTCGACCGCGCTATCGAGCACGCGATAGAGCTCGATGTCCTCGAAGTCGCGTGCGATCAGTCCGGTCTTCAGGCGCAGCCGCTGGTTGGTGAGCGAGTACCGGGTGCTCTTGGTGCGCATGTGCAGGTAGATGACGTACGGGATCGGCAGCACGAGCAGGCAGGAGAGGTACCACCAGAAAAGGTTCCAGAGGCTCGGGGTGCCCTCCCAGACGGTTTCCTCCGCGGCCGCGTCGGCCGACATGCGGCCCGCCGGTGCCCGCGCCTCGGCGGGGGGCGCGGTGTCGATCTCTGAGCCCGTGACCTTCAACCCGATCTTCGCGGCGATGGCTTCCGCCTGCGCGGCGGTCTCGGCTTCCACGATCTTCTTCGAGGGGGTTCCTGTGACTTCGTCGGTCCCGTGAACGATGTATCGATTGGGCATGTATGGTCCTTGGGAACACGCGGCCGGGGCTTTCCGGCCCCGGGACAGGATAACGCGCTCAGGGGCTGAGGATCGGGATGGTTTGTCCGGACTGCGCGTCCCGGTCGCCGCGGACGCATTCGAGGACGACGGCCGCGATGGTCTCGGGCCGGAGGGTGCGGGAGGCCGGGATCTCGTGCTCGGTGACGACGGCGCGGAGCATCTGGGTCTCGACGGCACCGGGGGCGAGCGAAAAGGCGCGGATCCCCGTTGCGCGTCCGGCGTTGTGGGCCGCGAGGGCCGCGACGTTGAGCGCGGCCTTGCTGGCGGCGTAGGCGTAGAGGTTTGGGAAGGGGTCGAGGGTGGCCATGCTCGATATGTTCACGATGCTGGCGCGGCCGTGGCTGAGGGCGGCGTGTTCGAGGTGCGGCCATGCGGCGCTGATGAGTGCGACGGGGCCGGCGCCGTTGGCGGCGAACATCGCATCGATGTCGCGCGGAGTGGCCTCGCTGATCAGTGCTGGGAGCGCGACGGCGGCATTGTTGACGAGCACGTCGAGCCCGCCCGTGGCGGAAACTGTCTGAGCGGCGAGAACTGCCGCGGCGGTGGTGTCGGCCATGTCGCAAGGGAGCGCGGCCCATGGGCCGGGGAGCAGGGCCGCGGTGTCGCGCAGAGTTTGCTCTCT
>JBMOHX010000477.1:0-3022 GCA_049317625.1 Phycisphaerales bacterium | reverse complement strand
CCCCGGCTTCGAGGGGCGATTCACCCGCGGCGGTGGATACGGAGACGATCGACGCGACTGGCCCCGGGGTGACCAGCGCGGCCGCGGCGACCGTGACGATCGGCGCGGCGATGAAGGCCGCGGCGAAGGGCGCCGGGGCGACCACCGCGGCGACACCACGGAGGTGCTCTGCACGGTCGTCGAGATCGCGGGGCGCAAGGTGAAGTCGGAAGTCACCATCACCAACGACTGCGGCGTGCTCACCGCGCGCGTCGAACTCTCCAGTGTCGGCTGCGAGCCCCTGCCCAACGTCGAGTCCATCTCTCTCCGCATCCGCGGCTGCGAGACGGTCTCCTTCAGGATGGATCGCCTGTGCAACAAGGGTTCGAACGATCGCCTCGTCTTCGTCTCGGCCTGTGGTGAACGTTTCCGTGATCGGGAGGGCACCGTCGAACTCAAGCTCGACACCCACTGCGACTCGGAGCGCGTCCGCTGGCGCGATGTGAATCTCCACTAAGACCTCAACCTGAACGAACATGCAGCGGGGTGTTCCCGCGCACCCCCCGCCTCTCGCGCCCCGGCGCGAGGCGGGGTTGTTGCGTTTTCAGGGATGAAGTTCCGGCGGCAGGCGAACGCCCACCCACTCATCTCCCGCGACACGGCGCAAGAGAAACCGCGCGGGCGGCACGGCGCACACCACCGCGATTTCCCCCGCGCTCTCGGTGAGGCGCTCCACGATTCCCGCGTCGACGCGGGCCACCCGACCCCGTCCGCCCGAGACCTCACCCTCGAACTCGAGGTACGCGCGCCGATGGTCGGGGGTTTTCGTCGCCCGAAACTCTCCCGCCGTCTCGAAAGGCGTAGCCGAGACGCGGAACGACACCAGGCCGGAGTCGGGCTGTCCCGGGCGTTCGATCAACCAGTCAAGATGGCAGCCCCCCCCGGGCTCTTCGTGCCTCAGGAGCACCCACCGCGGCTTCTTGTCGCGATCAAACAAGTTCCCTCCGACCACTGGCCGATCTAGCATCACCATCCCCGGAACCACAGGTTCCGATCAGAACGCCGGAGTGTACCCATGCGCCTCGCAGCCCCAGTCGTCGTCCTGCTCGCCCTCTCACTCGCGGGGTGCAACGCCCAGCGACCCCTGCACATCCTTCATGAGGACGCCCGCGTTGCCGCGAAGGCGAAAAACTACGACTCCGCCCGCGCCGACCTCGAGGAGTATCTGAACCGCCGGCCCGATGATCCCGAGATCCGCTACGAACTCTCGCAGGTCTGCATGGGCCAGGGAGACTACAAGGAGGCCGTGCGGCAGCTCACCATCGCCGCCGACGTCGACCCGCTCAACACCAAGTACATCGATGCCCTCGCGGAAGCGATGTTCAAGGCGGGCGACCGCGACGGCCTGACCACCTACCTCAACCGCCTCGCCACGGAGCGCGGCGGAGTTGTCGACTACACCCGCCTGGGCCACTACGCCGCGCAACTCGGAAATCCCGACGAGGCCCAGCAGGCCCTGCTCACCGCGGCCAAGCTCGACGCGGGAAAGACCGTCGGCCCTCAGCTCGCGCTGTGCAGGTTCTATCGCGATATGGGAGACCGCTCGAAGGAAGTGACCCGCCTCCGGATGGCTTACGCGATCGACCCGGCAAACCCCGAGGTGTTGGCCCGGGCCCACGAGCTCGGTGAAACGGTGGGCCCCACCTTCGGCCTGAGACCCACCGAGCGCTGATAACAAACCCCGCTTGACCCGGGAAATCGGGCTTCTACCATTCATCCGCAAGAACGGATGAAGCGATCCCTCCACATCCTGGCCGACCGTCTCGGGGCCGCGAGCGACCCGGTTCGTCTCCGACTGCTCTGTCTCCTCGAGAGCCACGAGCTCTCGGTGGGGGAGATTGCCTCCGTCGTCCAGCTCCCGCAGTCGACCGTCAGCCGTCACCTCAAGCACCTCGCGGAGACCGGGTGGCTGCAACGCCGCTCGGAAGGGCCCGCGTCCTACTTCCAGTTGGTGCTCGACGATCAGCCCCGCGAGATCCGCGAACTGTGGCGCGTGGTGCGGGGGCAAGTGGGGGACCTCGAGACGAGCGAAGACCGGCGCCGTGCCGCGGCGGTCGTCGCTGAGCGCCGGACCGACAGCCAGACCTTCTTCGGGCGGATCGGCGGAGACTGGGACGCGCTGCGGACCGAGCTCTTTGGTGGGCGGTTTACGGCGCTCGGGCTGCTTTCGCTGATCGATCCGGCATGGACCGTCGCGGACTTCGGCTGCGGCACCGGCAACGTCGCGGAGATCCTGGCTCCCGTTGTGTCGCGCGTGTACGCCATCGACTCGTCGCCCACCATGCTCGAGGCAGCTCGGGCAAGGATCGCTTCACGCGCAAACGTGAGCTTCGTGCTCGCCGACTCGGCCCGCACCGGGATACCCGCCCAGAGCGTTGACGCGGCGGTGGCGGTGCTGCTGCTCCACCATGTCGAGAGCCCCGAAGCCACTGTGACGGAGATGCGCCGGGTGCTTCGGGAGAACGGTGTTGCGCTGATTCTCGACATGATGCCGCACGACCGCGACGAGTACCGCCGATTGATGGGGCACCGAATGCAGGGAATCGGGCGGGACGCGGTGCTCGAACTGCTGACGGGGGCTGGTTTGAGTCGATGCGAGTACCGGCCGCTGCCCCACGAGCCGGGAAGCAAGGGACCTGAACTGTTCGTCGCCGTGGGGCGACGCTAGAAACGACGCCTGCCGCGGGCTTTCGCGGCGTGTACCAGAGTGGAGAACTGAATGTCTCAGATTATGAAGAAGAAGTCCGGCGGAACCAAGAAAGCCCTCGAGACCCCCGACTACCGGGTGAAGGACCTGAACCTGGCCCGTCTGGGCCGCGACGAGATCCGCCTCGCCGAGCACGAGATGCCGGGCCTGATGGCCCTCCGCGAGCGCTACGCGGGCAAGAAGCCGCTCAAGGGCGCGAAGGTCGCCGGCAGCCTCCACATGACGGTGCAGACCGCCGTGCTCATCGAGACCCTCGTTGATCTCGGCGCCGACGTG
>JBMOHX010000476.1:0-3030 GCA_049317625.1 Phycisphaerales bacterium | reverse complement strand
ACGCTGATGCGGGCGTCGCCTTGCACCGGTGGCGGAGTAGCTCCATCGCTCGGAAGCGGGTACACGGTCACTTCTCTTCTCGCCGATTCCGTCGGTACCGAGACCCGCACATTCGGCCCGTCCGCATACGCCACGATACCGCGGGAAGCGATTCCCGTTCCGCTGGTGATTCCGGGCCTCGCTCCGAGAGAAGGCGATGGAGGTGCGACTTCTTCTCTGGTCCCGTCTGGCCATGAGTAGATCGCGATTGCTCCGAGATCGTTCAGAAGGTCTGATGGCTCTCTGGCCACAACCTGGTTGGACTCTGAAACCTGGGGATAAACCTCCTGACTAGCGAGAAAGAAATCCGCGAGCCGGACCGGCTCCCGCTCACTTCGGATCCTCCCGCAAAAGACGATGCGCGAGATCGCGTTTCTCGCGCCGCCGAAAGCCGTAAGCCCGATTGAGTTCACGTGAACGTCGGGTTGTGCCGCGGAGAAAGACGGAACGGCGCCGCTGGTGCTTCCAACCAGCGCAACGACACCGAGATTTGCAGGATCAGTCCTCCAAGTCCGGACGACTGTCGCGTCGCCGGGCGCTCGCACGGTTTCAACGGCCGCGACGTAGCCGTAGCTGGATTGGGGGAGCGGGTCAGCAATCGCGACTCCGTCGAACTCTCGACCAGAGTCGATCAGCGTCGAAACGGCGCGCGGCGATGGGTCACCCAAGCCGGAAACAAACACGCGCCTCAGCGCCGGCCGCTCGGGCGGGGGGGAACGCTCGGTCGCGATGAACGCCACCATGCCCTGGGAGTTTACCGACACCCTTTCGCCGATGTTCACGAACGAAGAGGAGCTGGCATCGTTTGCCACGATCTCCAGAACCTGCGCCCGCAACTCGCCGGACAAGGCGGCCAAGACCAGAACAAAGACGGTGAGGAGGCGTGCCATTCGGCACTATAACGCGGTGACACGCACCGCACCTTGAAGATCAGGTGATGAACCCCGACCACGTCCCCGACCGTGCGCGCAACTGACAGATGCACTCTCCTTTAGTCTCTGCCCGTTCCCTGGAAAACTCCCATCGCTGTACTGATGCCCTACCCGCATCCGCTCGGCTCCAGCTCCAGCGGGTCCGCCCGCGCCGCCGCCCGCCATTGCTCGGCGGCACCAAGCGTCGACTGCGACCGCCGCACGTTGTACCACACACCCGTGGCACTCCGAACCACCGTCGGACCTTGCTTGCCGAGCCGGCTCGCCCTCGGCCCGTGCGGCGGCTCGCTCCGGCGCTCCACGCTCGCGGCATCGACACGCACGCACTTCAGGCGACCAGGCACGCCATAGACTGGCTCCGCCTCCTCGTCGAACCAGACCCCCCACCCCAAAGAAAACCAGGCCCACCCAAAGTGAGCCCGGTCATCAACTCAATTTGTCCGCCATCCAATCTCAGCGCCGACGCCGGGCCGCCAGCAGGCCGCCCAGGCCCAGCAACGCCGCGGCACCCGGGGCCGGGATCGGGGCGATCACGAAGCTGAAGGCCGCTTCGTTGGCCGCCATGTTCTGCAGGCCCGGGTCGGTGGTCGCGTTGCCGGGGAGGTCGCGGCTCTGGACGACCCAGCGGGTGTTGGTGTCGTCCCACTGGAAGTTCCAGATGTTGTCCGCGCGGTTGCCGCCCCCGACGCCGCCCTCGGGGCTGATGAGCAGCACCGAGTTCAGGTCGTTCACGCCCGGGGCCGAGATGTACCACTCGCCCGTGCCGCCCTTGG
Source organism: Phycisphaerales bacterium (assembly GCA_049317625.1). Taxonomy (GTDB): domain Bacteria; phylum Planctomycetota; class Phycisphaerae; order Phycisphaerales; family UBA1924; genus JBEIUO01. The sequence goes on along the minus strand of JBMOHX010000476.1, from coordinate 1,286 downwards.
TCACCGTGTAGATACCGGAGCCGACGATGGTGTCGCCCTCGCCGTCGACGCGGGCGATGGCGGTGAAGTCCGGGTGGCTCAGCGGCACGTAGGTGAAGGCGACCGGGTCGTTCTCGTACGACGTGCCGTTGGTGCCGTTGTCCTTGCAGATCATGCTGAAGCTGCCGTCGGCGTTGGCCTCGGAGAGGGCGTAGTTGTCCTCGTTCTTGCCGCCGACGACGAGCAGCACGCCGTTCTGGCTGGTGGCGGGGACGGAGGACAAGCCGGGGCGCGCGGCGTTGAGGTTGCCCAGACGGAGCGTGTACACGCCCGCGTTCGCGCTGCTGTCGAAGACGTTGAACGTGCCGGGGTCGGTCGCGCCGGTGCCGATGGTCAGGCCGGGGGTCGACGCGGCGAACGCGTTCAGGTCGCCGTTGTTGATGCCCGCGGTGTTCGAGTCATCGTGCGTGCCGTTGGTGGCCCAGCCGCCGAGGAACTCGCTGTACGGGAAGTACCCGTAGGACTGATCCGCGTTCCACTCGGCACCCGAGGCCGCGCCGGTGATGTTCGCGTTGCTCAGGTTGATCGAGGTGCCGACGCCGGTGAAGCCGGTGCCGGTGTTGGGGCGGACCTGGATCGCGGGAGTGGCGTAGCCAAGGCCGTTGCTGATCACGTTCGGGGTCGACCCGCCGTTGCTGCGGCCGTTCTGGCGGATGCTGGCCATCAGCATGCCGTTGCTGATGTCATCAGCTTCGGTGGCGCCGCTGAAGCGGAGAGCGAAGTCGCCGCGGGTGCCGCCGGCGTAGGTCCCGCCGGAGTTGGTCGCGAGCAAACCGCTCACGCTCGCGGCGGTGTTGCCGGTGTCGTTCTGGGTGACGAGCAGGTTGCCGAAGACGGGGCCCGCGTTGGCGGTGCCGACCGCCGTCAGAAGGGCCACAGCGCCCGCGACCACGGCGGGATTACGAAGGGAAGTCGTCATGTCTCAAGTCTCCTCTGCCGCCGAGATTCCTCCCGGGGCCGCGGAGCGTAGAACGTGCGCGTGGGAGCTTCCGGTGCGAGACCGAGGGTTCGCACAACCTTCGCGGGGCACGAACCGTCTCTATGCGCGATCTGCACAGTCGGCCGACTGCTCCGCGCCCCGGGGGCCTCTTCTCTTCTTTGTTGTTTTTCGCTTTTCGCTTTGCACCTGTACGCCGCTTCGGCGTCAGCACCCCGGTGCCGCTGAAGCCGCTTCGGTTTCAGTGGGATGAAACAGAGTCTCGCGTCGCCGCGGCGACCTGGGCACAATCAGTTCCCACGACAACCCG
>JBMOHX010000475.1:0-2983 GCA_049317625.1 Phycisphaerales bacterium | reverse complement strand
GGCTCCACAACGGCAAGAGCCTTGACCGGAGCGCCTTTCTAAATGGTGCGTACGACGTCTCGACGTTCGATGACGGCCCGACATACACCGATCAAGTCACCCGCAGTGCAGGCGCCCAGTACTGGATTCCCTCGCTTGATGAGTGGATGAAGGCTGCCCACTACGACCCCGTGAAGCTCAATGCCGACGGTTCGGTGGGCGGGTGGTGGTCCTACTCGAACCGTTCGGACACCTCCCCTGTGTACGGCCCACCCGGTGTGCTCGTGAACGGCCGACTTGCCGAGGCCAACTCAAACTGGTCAGATTTCAACTACCCGGGATACAACCCCTTCGCGGTCCCGCTCGGTGCCTACCCGCAGACCATGAGTGCGTACGGGCTTCTCGATGTCGCTGGCGGCACGTCGGAATGGCTCGAGGAGACTTTCAGCAACCCGGGTGAGACTTACTTCCGCGGCCGGTATTTCGACGGTTCGCCGCGGGACAGCCCGCACTACGGCGCGGATCGGATTGTGGGGACCTTCGGGAGCGAAGCCCCCCTTATCCCGCTAACGGATACAGGCTTCCGCATCGCAGCGGCGGTTCCATCGCCGGGTCCGGGCTCCCTCGGCGTGGTGCTGGTGTACTGGAGCTCTCGCAGAAGGAGATAAGGACATGAAGGCGGTTCATCGAACACTGGCGGCATCGCTGCTTGTCGCAGCAGTAGCAGGATCGGCACACGCGGGTGCCATCGGCTATCGCGTCTTTGTGCAGGGCGACGGAGCACCTCGCGCGGTCACCCCCATCACGGTGACCACGCCGGGGCAACCCATCACCGTCGATGTCGGGACGCACACGGGGGGCTCCGAGGTGTTTGTCCACATCTTCGACGTCGTCACGGGTGACGTTCCCGACAGCGTGGGAATGATCACTGTGCGGGGCTCGGTCCAGAGCAAGCTCTTTGTACTCCTCGCCGGCGAGACCGTTGCTTGGAACCAAATCGAGTCCCGTTTCAACTCTCCCGTTAACCAGCGGCCAGCAGGGATGCAGGGCATCGGCGGGCTCGACTTCGAGACGCAGGACCTGCGGGATCGTTCGGCGGTGTCGCTCACCGTGCTGGGCGATATCGGCACTCCAGAAGGCGTTGTCACGGCGGGCCAGATCTTTCGCCTCGATGCGCAACGCACCGAAGCCTCGACCGGCGGCGGCATCCTGTGCGACGTCGTTGCGACCCGGAACGACTGGGCGATTACGGGCATCGCGGACGCCGTCGCTCCGACCCAGTTTGCGATTGGTGTCATTCGTGCGGACTGGCAGATCACGGGCGACATCAGCGCCACCGCCGAGGGCGGTGCCACGTACAACCCCAGCGACGAGACGACGTGGGCGAGCGCCGGCACCATCACGTGCGGCACCGTGGCGGGGGCGCCCGGCTTGCGCGGCAACATCGACTGCAGCTTCGGGCTCATCAGAGAAGTCATCTCGGGTGGTGCGATCGGTGACGGCCCCACACTTGCCGACCGTTCCTCCATCTCGGCGGGCTTCCGCATCGGGCGCATCGCCACGGTCGACGCGATCGACCCAAGCGTGGTCAGCGACAGCCCCATCTACGCAGATGTGCACGCGGGGGTTCAGCAGCACGAATCTCAGTACTCGAGGTTTCAGGGTGGTCCGAGCAGTCTCTCGCTGATCCAGACGGAGGGTGACTTTGTCGGCAAGATCCACCTCTACGACTGCTGGCTCTCCGGCGATAGCGGCCCCGGTACCGCCGATGCTCGCCGGGGCATCTTCATCGGCGGCGACTTCTACGGCGACATCGTGGTTGACTACGGGTATCAATACGCGGACATCATCGCACGGTCCTTCCGCGCGGACCCGGCCCTGGGCTTCGGCGGATCGGTCTGGATCGGCCAGACCCTCAAGGGAGCAGTCGTCGCCGTCGGTCGCGGCGACGAGAACGATCCTCTCGACGGCACCATGGGCGATGTCACTGTTGGTTACGCGCCCACCGAGGGCTTCGACCCTCCGCACGACACCGGCCGCGGCATGGCAGGCCTGCAGAACGCCGTGATGCCCGTACCCTTTGAAGGAACCGAGCGTGACCGTTGGTACACGCAGGGCCCGCAGGACTTCGGCGGTACCGTTGATTCCGTGATTCGCGCGGCCACGTCCATCGGGGATGTGACCATCTCGGCAATGTCCAACCGCATCGCATACGACAAGTTCGCAAGACCCCGGCTCGAAGCCCCGGCGATCAAGTCGGTCTCGGTCGGCGTCATGGACGCCGGAGTTGTTTGGTCGGGGACGATCGACTCTCCAGGTTCAACTGTCACCAACTCCATGGGTAACGACTACGCGAAGATCACAAGGTCGGTCGTCGTGGGATGCATGGGCCCAAAGGCGGACCTCTGGGTGTACCAGCCGGCTTCGTCGAGCCCCGTGCTGCTCGTCGACGTCACCAAGGACGTGTACGGCGAGATCCACATGCCGTCGCTCCCGGCGAACCAAACGATCCGCGTTGGGGGCACCTTCGGAGACATTCAGCAGGTGTTGGCGCAGGTGGCACCGTGCTTCGCTGACGCGTCGAACCAAGTCTATGAGCTCCCTTCTGCGAACCGCGAAGACTCGCCCCGCGGCTACTGGGACGAGGTCGAGGAAGTCAACGTCTACCGTGATCCCAACTCGGGAAGCCCTTTCCGCGGAGTTGCCGCGTACTCACGCATCATTCTCCAAGACGCCACCTCCCTCAACGGCCAGATCATCATTGACGCCGACAACGCTACCGGCGCGCACCGCCTCGACCACTGGCTCGGCGACGTGGTCATAGGCACCGGTACGCCCGATGCGCCCGAGGCACCGACAGTTCTGTCCACATCGCTGGCTCGCGCCCGGTACACAACGGCGACCGGCGATCAACCCGCGTCGGCAGTCGCCCCGCTTTACTCGATCCCATCCTCCGTGCTGGGCGGGCTTGCTGCTGGTGCGCACGGCGGGGCTGTCGGCCTCG
>JBMOHX010000474.1:0-3038 GCA_049317625.1 Phycisphaerales bacterium | reverse complement strand
GCGGACGGGAGCATTTTCTACGGTGAGGCGTTCGGGGCTGTCGGCCTCAACATCGTCGCCGTCGCCGAGGTCGTCTTCAACACGGCAATGTCAGGGTATCAGGAATCCCTCACGGATCCCTCGTACACCGGGCAGATCCTCGTGCAAACCTTCCCGCTTGTCGGGAACACCGGCATCAACGCCGCGGACGTCGAGAGCCGCAAGGTGCAGGTCTCCGGCATGGTCGTTCGGGAACTCGCCGCGAGGCACTCGAACTTCCGGGCCGTCGACGACCTTTCCACCTACCTCGCGCACGCCGGGGTGTTGGGACTGACAGGAATCGACACCCGCGCCCTCACCAGAACGCTCCGCACCGGCGGCTCCACCACCGGCGTCATCACCGACCGCCAGGATCTCACGGACGACGACCTCGTCGAGATCGCCCGCAAGGCCCCTTCCATGGACGGCCAGAACCTGGTGCCCAATGTCGGCTGCGCCTCAGGACAGACCTTCGAAGAAACCCTCGGCGAATGGAAGCCCGCGGCCTGCGAGTCCAAAGCCGGTGCGGACCACTTCCGCGTGCTCACACTCGACTGCGGCGCCAAGAGCAACATCCTTCGCAACCTCACCGAACGCGGGTGCGAGGTCGCCGTCGCTCCCCACGACACCCCCGCCGAGACCATCCTCGCCATGTACGACCGCGGCGAAATCGACGGTCTCTTCATCTCCAACGGCCCCGGCGATCCCGCGGCGGTCGAAGCCACCATCGCCACCCTCAAGCGCGTCCTCGCGCGAGAAAGCGCGACCGCCGTCCCAACTTTCGGCATCTGCTTGGGCCACCAGCTCCTCGGCCTCGCGCTTGGAGGCAAGACCTTCAAGCTCAAGTTCGGCCACCGGGGCATCAACCACCCGATCCTCGACCGCCGGACCGGGCGGGTCGAAATCACGAGCCAGAACCACGGATTCGCTGTCGACGGGCCGTCCATCCAAGCCGCGGGCGGCGAGGTGACCCACATCCATCTGAACGACGGCACGGTGGCGGGCCTTCGGGTGAAGGACAAGCCGATATTCTCGGTCCAGTACCACCCGGAAGCTTCTCCCGGCCCGCACGACTCCGGGTATCTGTTTGATGAGTTTGTGGAATCGATGAAGGTCCGAAAGGCGCGTCGGGCTCCCGTCGGGTGAGAACCGCGTTATCTTGCCTAAATGCTGCAACTCCCGAACCCCCGTTTCGGAACAGGTGTTGCCCAGAGACGCCGAGCGGGCAGGTCCGAAAGGCCTCGCTTTCCCGGCGATCGGGTGCGTATCGTTCATCGTTTCGGGCCGGTTGATCCGCAGGGGTAAACGTAAGCGGAGCCGCCCGAACGGAAGTACCGCGGCCGGTAGAGGGCGCGGCAGGTGTTGTGGTGTTCGAACAGGAGTGTATATGAAGAAGTCTGTTTCGTCTTTGGTCGGGTTCGCGGGCCTCGCGATCTCGACGGTCGCCTTTGCGCAGACCCTTTCCCAGCCGGTCGACATGCCGATGGAGACCCGGTACATCAACCTCGATGGCACCGAGGCCACGGGCTACCAGGAACGCGCGAGCGCTCTGGTGTACCAGAGCACCCGCAACCCCTTCTGCGCTGGCGGCGCGTTCTTCGCGACCTTCGACGCGACCAACACGCTGCAGCCGCACGTGTTCGTCGAGGACTTTGACTTCAACCCCGGCCCCTGGGGCGCGACCACCGCGAACGGCCTGACCGAGTTCTCGATCCCGATCCAGAACTTCGGCACCACCACCCGCAGCTACGTGCTGTCGGTTCGTCTGTACAACGAAGCCGTCGACTACGTGACCCCGGGCCAGTTGATCCCCGCGGGCGCGGCCGTGACCGGCTTTAATGTGAACATCACGCAGCCCGCGAACACCTTCACCAACTGGGTCATCGCCCTGAACCCTGCGACCTTCGTCTTCCCCGACAACAACGGCAAGCTCGTGGTGTGGTTGTCGACCGACGGCGCCCTGGCGAACGCCCTCCCCGTCACGGTTCCGCTTCGCTTCGTGGTCGCCGGGCGCGACGGTGCGGCTCTCCCGGGTACTTCCGACGCCCTCAGCGGGTTTGACTTCGACGGCGACGACGACGTGCAGGTCACCGCTGACGTCAACACCACCGACGTCTTCGCCGACGACCCGGCCCCCGCGGGCTGCGGCGCCCTCCGCGTCGGCTTCGCCATGAAGGGCGACGTCCTCCCGACCCCGCCCTCCTTCACCCAGATCAACCCGGTCCCGATCAACGACGGCTCGACCACGGTCTCCACGCCCATCGCGGCGAACCAGGTCAAGTGGTACCGCTTCACCGTCGGCCCGTCCGGCGCTCAGGATAACGTCCAGACCTGCGTCGACATCGATGGCAGCACTGTCACCGACACCGTGATCGCGCTCTACGACGACAACGGCAACCTCGTCGGCAACCCCGACGACAACGACGGCTCGGGCAACCTCTCTCAGCTCACCTACGGCATCGGCCGCCGCGCCGCCTTCGGCGACGGTCGCCAGTACGACGGCCGTGACGCGCAGCTCACCCCGGGCGACTACTTCATCGGCGTCGCCGCGGCCCCCGCGACCTTCAGCGGCGCGTACATCGCCGCCAGCACCAGCACCGAAACCGGCAACATCCAGGTGCGCATCAACAGCAACTCGAACGGCACCCCGGCCGCCGCGGCCGTGGCCCCGGTCCCGAACTTCGATCTCGGCCCGATCAACGTGCTGACCGCGGTCGGCGAAGCCGCCCCGGCGATGCAGGCGGGCGACGTGATCTGGTTCAAGTTCGACGTGTGCGAAGGCACCGACGCGAACAACTACATCGACGTTGACTTCAGCCGCTGCAACGAAGGCACCGATCCCTTCGTGTCGATCTTCGACTCCAACGGCAACATCGTGATCGAGGACGACGACTCCGGCAACCTCGAGCTCCCCCAGCTCTCCTTCGGTGGCACCGTCGCCCGTCCGGCCTACAGCGGCGCCCCCGCCGACCCCGCGTTCAACGGCGAGAGCGGCCCGCTCGCGGCCGGCACCACCGTCG
>JBMOHX010000473.1:0-3040 GCA_049317625.1 Phycisphaerales bacterium | reverse complement strand
TTGTCGGCATAGGTGCCCGCGCCGATCAGGGGCGAGTCGCCCACGCGGCCCGGGGCGGTCCCCCGCTGCTCGCGGAGCACCCGGGTGCCGGCGAGATGCTGATCGGGCTCTCGGGCGTCGGCGCGGGGGATTCGCTCAGCCTGCTCTTCCAGGTGGCACCCGGGACCAACGACCCCGACGCGGAGGTTTCTCCGCTCCAGTGGTCCGTCCTCGCGAGCAACTACTGGCGGCCGCTGGAACCTCAGGAGATGCAGGTCGACACCACCCGCGACCTGCGCCGGTCCGGTCTCTTGGCGTTCGCGCTCCCACGCGAAACCTCGATCGAGAACACACTGATGCCCACGGGCATGGTCTGGCTCCGCGGCATGGCCGCGCGGAACGCGAACGCGGTCTGCGAGCTCGTGAACGTGCACGCGAACGGCATCGAGCTGGTCTCCGTCGAAGCACAGGCCTCGGCGAGCCTCGAGCCCGGCGTGATCAGCAAGGCGAAGGCACCCCCGGCCATCAAGAAGTTCCAGCAGCCCTACGCGGGCTTCGGCGGGCGACCCGCAGAACCCGCCGACCGCGTCGCCGCGCGGGCCGCCGAGCGAGTCCGGCACCGCGGCCGCTGCGTCAGCGCGTGGGACTACGAGCGAGCCGTGCTCGAGGCCTTCCCATCGCTCCACCGTGTGAAGTGCCTCCCTCACGCATCTCCGGACTCCTGGTTCGCCCCCGGCAACGTCACGCTCGTCGTGATCCCCAAGACCGCCGGCAGAGGCGGCGACGAACACCTCCGCCCCCGCTGCTCGCTCGACGAACTGGAAGAGATCCGGGCCTTCGCCGCGTCGCGCTGCGGAGGACAAACCCGGGTGTTCGCGCGCAATCCGCGCCACCAGCAAGTGCTCGTTGCCTGCGAGATCCGCCTGCGACCCGGGCTCGGTTTCCACTTCTACGCCGCGCAGACCGACGCCGCCCTCGTCAGCGTGCTCTCACCCTGGGCCTCCGACGAAACCCGTTCGATCGAGTTCGGAGGCGGGATCGACCGCTCGTCGGTGCTCAGATTCGTCGAAGAACTCCCGTTCATCGAGTCCGCGAGCCGGTTCAAACTGCTGAGCGTCGGTCCCGACGGCGCGATCGCCGACCAGCCAAGGGTGGAACCGATGACCCCAGACTCCGTGCTCGTCTCCGCGCCCCGACACCAGATCACCGAGTACACGGGGGAGTGACAGATGGCCGACCGTGCTTCCATCTCCAACGCCCCCGAGACCGACCTCGCGCTCGACTACGCGCGCCTCTTCGCCCTCGGTCTCGAGCACGTCCGTCGGCGCGGGTCGCGCCAGTGGTCCGACCACAACACCCATGACCCGGGCATCACGATCCTCGAGTTGCTCTGCTACCAACTCACAACCCTCGCCTACCGCGCCTCCCACCCGCTCGAAGACCTGGTCGCCGGGGCGGACGGACAGTTCTTCCTGCCGCACGAAGTCCTCCCTTGCAAACCAGTAACCCCCTCCGACTACAGGAAGCTGCTCATCGACCTCCCCGGCGTGCGCAACGCCTGGGTACACGAGTCCACCCTTGTGTACTGGATGAGCGCCGACGGGAAGCTCACCTTCGCTCCCGACCCAGACGCGGGGCCGCTCAGGCCGGTGCCAATCCGAGGTCTGACCCGCGCCGTGCTCGACTACTTCGGCCAACCCTCCGAGCCGCATCGCGCGACAATCCGAACCCTGGCCCGCAGCCGGCTGGCCGCGAACCGGAACCTTTGCGAAGAGTTCGTTTCCGTCGAAGACGCGCCAACCTTCGCGGTCTCCCTCTGCGCAGAGATCGAGCTCGAACCCGGCCTCGACCCGACCGACGTCGCCGCGGCACTCATCGCCGCCATCGAAGAGGATCTCTGCCCGGCCGTCGCGCCCGTACCCCTGGAGGAAGCGGTGGCCCGCGCGAAAGCCCGCGGCGAACCCGACCCGCTCGCCTCCGCTTTCAATGGCCCGCTTCTCACATCAGGGTTCATCGACGACGCCGATCTCGCCGCGTCGGACCCGCGCACCCACATCCGGCTCTCCGACGTCGTGCGTGCAGCCAGCCGCGTCCCCGGCGTGCGCGCCGTGCGCGAAATGACCGTGAGCGGCCTCGGGCCCGACGGCCACCCCGCGCCTCCCCCCGACCCTTGGAACATCAGAATGCCCGAGGGCTCGCGCCCTCGCATCGACGTCGACTCCTGCTGCCTCCGCATGACATCGCGGGGCCTGCCGATGGCGATGGACCGCGCCGTCCTCCGCTCCCGGGTCGAAGCGATCCTCGCCGCGCGCCAGGCCGCCATCGAGGTCACCCTCGCCACGCCGGAGATTCACCCCCCCGAAGGTGTCACGCGAGACCTCGCGTCGTACTCGTCCTTTCAGCTCGACTTCCCCCGCCTCTACGGCCTGGCGTTCGATGATCCGAACAACTCAGCCGCCCGCCAGCTCCGCGCCTTCCTCCTCCACTTCGATCAGGTCATGGCCAACGACGCGGCCCAGATCGCGGGACTTCGCGAACTGCTCTCCCGCGACCACGCATCAACGCGGACGTATTTCGCTCAGCGCATCGACTCGCTCGCCGGCGCGAACTCGGCGTACGCCCCCGGAACGACCAAGGCCGCGCTCGAAGCACAGCTCGAGCCGGGACTCTACGACGGCGCCTCCCGACGCGAGCGTGCCGCCGACCACCTGCTCGCCCGTTTCGGCGAAGACCTGCGGGGGTACGTCGACGTGCTCCGCTCCGCGTTCGAGACACTCGCGGACGAGTCCCTCTTCGCACGCCGCGCGTTCATCGAGTCGATTCCCCGCTTGGGCGCCGAGCGAGCCCTCGCGCCAAACATGTCGCCGTCCACCGTCGATCCCGGATGGGAATCCGCCAACGTCTCCGGCCTCGAACGCCGACTCTGCGCGCTGCTGGACATCCCCGACTCCCGACGCCGCGACCTCGCGCCCACGGGCCCCAACCCCGCGATCGAAATCCTGCCCAGCGGCGCCGAGTTCATCTTCCGCGTGACCTCCACCCGCTCGGGCGCGGTGCTCGG
>JBMOHX010000472.1:0-3046 GCA_049317625.1 Phycisphaerales bacterium | reverse complement strand
ACCTTTTGTTGGGCCTTGACCTCGTGCGCGAGGCGGTCGCAGTCCCTTCTCGACCGCATGAGCTTGGCTCGCACGTCGGCGTAACGCTCACGCAGCAACCGCAGCTCCTCCTGTGCGCGACGATCAGGGTGGAGAACCCGATGAGCGAAGCGGCCACGTTGCCGAGGCCAAGCCGGATGAACCACTCCGCGGCGAGCGCGAGCGGGATGCACGCCCACCCAATGAACACGGCGGAGGAGTAGAGGTTTGTGACAGGGGGACGGCCCTGCAGATAAACGCGTGCGGCGATGCCGAGGGTGTGCACGGCGAATGCGAGGAGGATGACGAGCAGCGAGGAGCGTGTGAGCGCCTTGGTCCACTCCGGAGCGCCGCCGGTGCGGCTGAGGAAGCCGAAGCATGCGAGGAGGAAGGCGAAGACGTAGAGTGCCGCGGTGTGTGAGAAGGGCTCGGCGAGGTTGAAGATCTCCTCGGCGCGGGCGGCATGGGTTTCTGACGGGAGGACCTCGTTCAGTCGCTTCGAGTAGTTGGTGAGCGTTGTGTTGAACTTCTCGGTGTCGCCGGTGCTGGACGCGAAGAGCAGATCGACGATGGCCTGAGTTGACTCGCGCGTCCCGAGGGACTTGTCGTCGAGGAGGGCGGCGAGGGGCTTCCACTCTTCACCGGGGGCCATGGGCGCGATGGTGAAGGGGGCGCGGCCGAGTCGGACCTCCTGGAAGAGCATCAGTTTCTGGAAGAGCTCGAGTACTTGGCGCTGGTAGTGGTCGCGCTCGCGCTTTGGGGTGTTGTCGGCGAGGTTTGCCTGTTCCTCGATTTTCGCGCGCTCCTTGCGGATCTCGTTGAGACTGAAGCGGGTCCGCTTCGAACCCGGGAAGCCGATGGTGCTCACGAGGTCGGGGTGGTCGATACGGAAGACCGGGCGGTCGTCGGCCACTTCGGGTTTCGCGAGCATCTCGAGGTACCACTCGATCGCGGGGATCTTCCGTTCGCGGGTCTTGGCTTCGGGGTCTTTGTCCCCTTCGGTGACTGGAACCTCCACGGTGAGCGATTGCTTCGCGCTCAGTGCCATCAGCGTAACGCGGGCGAAGGAGTCCAGCGGCTTGACGCGCCCCTCGGCCAGCACCGGGAGCCGGCCGAGCGCGTCGAGGTCTTCCTTCGCTTCGCTCTTGGTGTGGCGGAAGGGCAGGGAGGCCATGTAGAGCACGCAGATCGCGGCGACCAGCCAGGGCAGCCACGACTTCAAGAATGTCATCGCACGTTCCTCCGGATGGGCGCCGCGAGGCGGACGCCGAAGTGAATCAACAAGCCGACCGTCACCATGCCGCAGGAGAAATACGGGAGCATCCAGCCTGGATTGCGAACGACCTGCAGAACCGTGGTTGTTTCCCCGTTGAAAGAACTCTGGTAGAAGGTCTCACCGGCGTGTCGGAGGGGGTTGTTCATGTAGATGAGGACTTCCCTGTCGACGTTCCGTTTCGGGTCTTTGAGACGGACCAGGCTCGAGAAGTTGCGGGCGGTGTTCGTGCCCAGGAAGCGGTCGTGTTTGAAGTCGATGAGGTTGACGGTGTAGGGCTTGTAGTCGCGTTTGAAGCGCAGGGAGATGTCGTAGGTCTTCCCCCCGAAGGTCACGGGCTGCTCGCTCGCAAGTCCGACGGAGACGAGGAACGTCCCCAACTTGGTTCCGCCGTTCACGAGCCGGACGTACGCGCTGGGGACGTCGATCGTGCCGCCGTCAACGCCCGTAGCTTCGGGCACGCGCACCGCCGCGATCTGCGTGCCAAGGCCCGCGTCCGCCCGTTCGAGTTGGGACTTGGTCGCCTGCATCGGTCCGAGCAGGCCAGAGTTGGGCATCCAGTCGAGGACCTCGATGTCAAAGGGCAGGCGAGGATCGACGACACGCCGGCCTGTCCCGAGCAACCTCTGCGGCACGACGACCACATGGTCTTCCTGCGCGTTGGAGCGGTCGACGACCGCGAGTTCGCTGGTCCGGTTGTCCTCGGTGTAGTTGGCGGATCCGCCCTCATCGATGGTCATGCGGCCCTCTGTGGCGGCCATACCTGTGACAAACTCGCCGGCCAACAGCAGGATGACGCCGGCGTGCGAGATGATCACGCCGACGCGCTTGATCGACCATGTGAACCGCACGATGAACGCCGCGGTGAGATTCACGAAGAGCAGTGTGCCGATCGTGAGGCCACCGGGGAAGGGGATGGCACCCGGGAGCCTGAGCGTCTCCTCGTGAAAGAAGAGCTGGAAAGGCACCCACACCACGAGCGATCGGAAGTACTCGTCTACCACCATCCAGATGCCGTTGTTGGTCTGCGCGAGCGTGCCCGCGAGGGTGAGGAACATCCCCGCCGTCAGCAGCGCCACCGTGAGCTTGAGTGAGGCCGCGTGCAGCAGCCAGGACCGTAGATTCATGTCAGCGCTTCCCTTCGCCTCTGCCCACTTCACGCACAAACCGTCCGAACTCGGTCGCGGCGGAATCCAGCGACGCCGCGTCACCCGTTAGCTTGAAGAACCACGTCTGCTGTCCTTCGGAGATGATTGCCGCGGAGATTCCCTTTGTGCCATCGGGGCTCTTGAGGGACACGAGCAAGGCGCCCTCGCCGAGGTCGGTGGAGGGCTGCTCGGTGATCGCGGCGACGGGGGCGAGGCCGACCTGGCCGCGCCAGCGGTTCACGTTCGAGAGCACGCCGCCTCCGTCACCCAGAAGACTCGTGAGGGTGACGCGGGTCGCGGGTGTTCCGAGCTCGAACGCGGCGACCGCGATCCCGGAGGGATCTGGGGTTGCCTTCCAGTTCGCGGGGGCGGACCAGGACGTGGCGCGGGAGAGCACCGCTGAATCCGCCCGGTTCCTGGGCTGGCTGGGCAGCTCGCCGGCGTTGTCGATGGGCGGGTGGTCGCTGGGGAGATTGGCCGCGGGGGGAGTGGCGACCGGCGGGTGGTCTGCGGGGAGAGAAGCGGGGGCTGGCGTCGCGGCGGGAGCGGGAGCGGGCTGCCTGGGTTGGCCGCCAAGCCGGAAGGTTCGGGTGAAGGCCACGAACTG
>JBMOHX010000471.1:0-3049 GCA_049317625.1 Phycisphaerales bacterium | reverse complement strand
CCTCGACCGGATCGTCCGCCTGCACGACGACGGCTCGTTCCGGCTCGACCAGCGATACTTCCGCTACTGCCGTGGCCTGACGATGACCTCGCGGCACTTCCACGAGCTGTTCGGCGGGCCGCCGCGGGTGGCCGAGGCGCCGATCACGCAGCGCGAGATGGACATCGCCGCGAGCATCCAGCGCGTGACCGAGGAGATCTCCGCCAAGTACCAGCACACCCAGGGCGACAAGTCCTTTCGGCTGAAAGACGCCGAGTTCAAGCCCTTCCTCCAGAAGCTCCTGGCAGAGCCCAAACCGACCAAGACCGCCACGCGCGGCGCGCAAGACTCCCCCGACGCCGCGCTCTGGTGCGCGGTGTGCCGAGACCATGCCGATACCACCCACCGGTGAGGAGCACCGCCGAGTGACCCTCTCCCCGCTCGACCGCAGACCCATCGCCGCGCGGCAACTCCGCATCTTCCGGACGATGGCGTCGAGCCTCGCGCGGGCGGGAGTTTCGCCCAACGCGATCTCGGTCGCCGGCATGTTCGCAGGCCTCGGCGCCGGCGCGTGCCTCGCGATCACCCCCCGCATCTCTGAGGACCGCGCGGCGTGGTTGTGCGCGGCGGCCCTCATCCCGCTCCGGCTGCTCGCCAACATGCTCGACGGCATGGTCGCCGAAGTCTCGGGCAGGACCTCCAAAGTCGGCGAGCTCTACAACGAAATCCCCGACCGCGTGTCGGATTCCGCGGTGCTGGTCGGGCTTGGCTACGCGATGAGTTCGTCGGTGCCCCTGGGCTTCGCCGCGGCAATCCTCGCGATGCTCACCGCCTACATCCGCGCGGTGGGCAAAGCGGCGGGCGCGCCGCAGGCCTTCGGCGGCCCGATGGCCAAGCAGCAGCGGATGGCGTTGGTCGTGCTGACCGCGATCTTCTTTGGCCTCATGCCCCAAGAGTTTCGCATGTGGAGCTGGCAGGTGCCGCGGTCGCACACGCGCCTGGGCATCCCGGCGATCGTGCTCTTGGTCATCTCGCTCGGTTGCGCGGTGACGTGCGTTCGGCGGTTGCGATTCGTGTGCGCAAGGCTCGGGAGTCCTTCGTGATACTGGCCGAACTCGACCCCGCCGTGACGGCCCGCCTCTTCTCGCCTTCCGCGGCGTTCGCTCATCCCGCGACGCTGCCGATGGTCGCGGGAATCGGCGCTGCGCTCGTCGTCGCGACCGTGATCATCGAAGTCCTCGGCCGCACGGGCAAGGTCACACGCGAGCACCTGGCCGAACTCCGCAAGCGCACGCTCTCGTGGTGGATCCTCGCACCGCTGATGCTGGTGCCGGTGCTGCTGGGTGCCGCGACGAGCATCCTCGCGGTGCTGGTGCTCAGCATCTTCGCGTACCGCGAGTACGCCCGCGCCACGGGTCTCTTCCGCGAACTCTTCGTGAGCGCGATCGTGGTGCTGGGTCTCATCGCGGTGAACCTCGCCGCGCTCGACAACTGGTACGGCCTCTTCGTCGCGCTCTTCCCGATCACGATCGCGCTTCTCGCGGCGCTGCCGATCCTGCAGGACCAGCCGAAGGGGTACATCCAACGCGTGGGGCTCGCGGTGCTCGGGTTCTCGTTCTTCGGCATGTGCTTCGGGCACCTCTCGTACTTCGCGAACGACACGCACTTCCGCCCCGCGATCATCTTCCTCCTGATCACCGTCGAGCTCAACGACGTCTTCGCGTATTGCACGGGCAAGCTTTTCGGCAGGCGAAAGCTTGCGCCCAACACGAGCCCGAAGAAGACCCTCGGCGGCGCGCTGGGCGCACTCATCCTCACGACTTCGCTCACCGCGTGGCTCGCGCACTTCATCTTCCGCGGCACCGCGATCGATCATCCGCTGCACCTGGCCGCGCTCGGGCTGCTCATCAGCATCGGCGGTCAGTTCGGAGACCTGGTGATGTCGTCGATCAAGCGCGACATCGGCATCAAGGACCTGGGCGTGCTCATCCCCGGCCACGGCGGCATCCTCGATCGCTTCGACTCGCTGATTCTCGTGGCGCCGCTGGTCTTCCACTTCGTGCGTTTCTTCTGCGGCGCGGACCCCGCGCAGGCCGTTCGCATCTTCTCCCACTGACGGAGCACCGACGATGGCACGCTGGGACTTCGAGCCTGCGAAAGACCTGGGCCTTGATCCGCTCAAGCGGATGAAGCACGAGCGGCGCGAGGCGGGGTTGCTCGAGTACCTCACGCAGTTCGGCGCCCGCTGCTTCGTGAAGAGCTACATGACGCTCTGGCACCGCGTGGAGGTGGAACAGTCGCACAACGTTCCGCGCGAAACGCCCTTCGTGCTCTGCGCGAACCACGCGAGCCACCTCGATTCGGTCGTGCTCGGGAGCGTGGTGCCGTGGAGTGTGCGGCGGAACACGTTCCCCCTCGCCGCGGGCGACGTGTTCTTCGAGACACCGGTTCTGACGGCGCTCGCGGCATTCTGCATCAACGCGCTGCCGATGTGGCGGAAGAACGTTGGGCGTCACGCGCTGGACGCGCTGCGCGCGAGGCTGGTGGAAGAGCGGTGCGGGTACATCCTCTTCCCGGAAGGCAAGCGCAGCGACGACGGGACGCTGCTGCCCTTCAAAGCGGGCGTTGGCATGATGGTGGCGGGGACAGACATCCCGGTGATCCCTGCGTACATCCACGGCGCGTACGACGCCCTGCCGAAAGCCGCGTTGGTCCCGAGGCCCCGCAAGCTGCGCGTCACCGTCGGCGAACCGCTGCATTTCCGCGAGACCAGCAACGACGTAGAAGGATGGCGCACGGTGGCCGCAAGCGTGCGAGAAGCCGTGCGGGAGCTAGGTGGGGTGAAGGAATAGAGCCGTCAACAGGAACCGGGTGCGCAAGCACCCGGCGTGACGACAAGAGCGCCCGCATCACAACACGGTTCGCCCCGCGCCCCCGCGATCATCGTTCCCAGGCCCCGCAGCCTGGGCTCGCGCAGGTGTGGCCTTCGGCCCCGCGAAGGCCCACCGGCCGCACGTTGGCGGCACCAAAGGTGCCACATGCGCAAGCCCGGGGCGCGAGCCCCGGGTTC
>JBMOHX010000470.1:0-3050 GCA_049317625.1 Phycisphaerales bacterium | reverse complement strand
AAATGTGAGGGCATCGCCAGCCTGCAACCCGGGGTCGTCGTCGCCCTCCGCGGCGTCGGGGAACGCTTCAGCGGCCAAGCCCTCATCTCGGGAGTACGTCACGAGTTCGATCTCGTGAACGGTTGGAAGACCCACGTGCAGTTCGGGGGCGTCGCCCCTTCACGCACCGCGCCGGTCGTGCACACCGGTCCGACCCCCGCGCACGGGCTGATGGTCGGCGTGGTGCTCACCAACGAGGATCCCGAGAGCGAGTACCGGGTTCGTGTGAAGCTGCCGATGATCTCCGAGGGGGAGGACGGCCTGTGGGCCCGGGTGGCGAGCGTCGACGCCGGCGCGGACCGCGGGCTCTTCGTGCGCCCCGAAGTCGGGGACGAGGTGATCGTCGGTTTCGTAGCCGGCGACCCGCGCTCCCCGGTGATCCTCGGCATGCTGCACAGCAGCGCCAACGCGGCTCCGATCGAGGGAAGCGACGCGAACCCTCAGAAGGTCTACGCCAGCCGCGAAGGCGTACGTGTGATGATCGACGACGAAGCCAAGTCGCTGCTCGTCCAGACCCCCGGCGGCAACTCGATCCTGATCAGCGACCAGGACCAGAAGGTCACCATCACGGACCAGAGCGGCAACTCGGTCGAGATGTCTTCAGAAGGCATCTCGATCTCGAGCGCCTCCGCCCTGGAGCTCAAGGCCGCGACGGAAGTGAAGATCGAGTCGGGCACGTCTCTCTCGATCAAGGGCGGGACGGAACTGAAACTCGAAGGAGCAGCATTGGCGTCGTTGAACAGTTCGGGTGTTACGAAGGTCGCGGGCGCCAGCCTGCAGGTCGGGTAGCGGATCGGTTCGGAGACCCATCGCGTGGCGGACGAAACACAACCAGCACTCGGCGAGGGATTCCTCGGTCGCGGATGGAGCTTCCCGCCGCGGTTCGACTCCGCGGGTGTGGTCATGCGCGAAGGCGAGGATGACATACGCGACAGCCTCAACATCCTCTTCCGGACGGGGAAAGGCGAACGCGCCTTCCACACCACCTACGGGCTCGACATCGAATCCGTGCTCTTCGAGCCCCTCTCCACGACGATGACCTCGTTCCTCGAAGACCGCATCCGGACGGCGATCCTCAGGTTCGAACCCCGCATCCGAGTTCTCGACCTCCGCATCTCGTCACCCCAGCCGGGACAGGGTTCGATGGAGATCGGATTGGAGTACGAGGTTCGGGCAACCAACTCCAGATTCAACCTGGTTTTCCCGTTCTACAGAACCGACAGCAACGAACTCCGTGACCGCCTCGAAAGCGTGCCCGACGGTGCCGGCCCCGGGAGGCAGTAGCAGCAAGCCATGTCAACACAGGAGATCATCCAGCGCCTCATCGCCGAGCTCGGCCAGAGCCAGCGTGACCGCACGCCCCCCCAGCTCGATCCCGCCTACTTCCTTCCCGATGAGCGCACCCCCGCAGACCTCATCCGCGAGATCACGGCCTACGCCAGTCTGATCGGCGACGTCGACGGCGCGGGAAGCGGCACTTGGGAAGCGGTACTCGGCCCGGCCCTCGCCGACCCCGAACGACTCCTGGCCCTCAGCGACGGCTCGGCCCCAGCCCACGCCGCCCTGATCGCCGCTTTCGCCGAGATCCACGCGCACACCAGCGCGACGGTAAACACGTTCACCGCCCGCCACCTGAAGCACCAGGTCGAACACGTGCTCGGCTTCGGCCCCAGGGCCGCAGCGCCAGACCACGTTCACGTGCTCGCCGAACTCAAGCGCGGAGCAGCTCCGACCCGGATCGGCCCCGAGCATTTCTTCCCCGCCGGCAA
Organism: Phycisphaerales bacterium; assembly: GCA_049317625.1. Taxonomy (GTDB): domain Bacteria; phylum Planctomycetota; class Phycisphaerae; order Phycisphaerales; family UBA1924; genus JBEIUO01. The sequence continues at coordinate 1,242 of JBMOHX010000470.1, read as the reverse complement.
GGCCCAGGGCCGCGAGCGGGCCTACGGACCGGTGCGCGACACGATCGTCAACCAATCGACGATCTCCGCGGTGAAGGCCGTGCGGCGCGAAGCCGAGTCCCTCCGTTTCGCACCCGTCGCCGCGTCCGCGGACGGCTTGGGCGGCCCGCTCGCGGGCGGGCTCTGGAACCCCTTCGGCCCCGCGTCGAGCCCCGGCGCAACCGTTGGATTCGCCTTCGCATCGCCCGTGCTGGCGATGGCCGAAGGAACCAGACGCCTCGAGATCGACCTCAATCTCTCCGGCGGCACCCAGCCTTCGGGCGTGCCACCCCAGCTCTCCGCGTACTTCACCGGCCCCAAGGGCTGGCTCGGCCCCTTCCCTGTCACCTCACAACGCACCGCCGGCAAACTCACGCTCGCGGCCTCCCTCGACGCCGCCCAGCCCGCCGTCGTCGGGTACGACCCCAAACTCCACGCACACAGCTTCGCCTGCGTCGCGCCCGTCGTCCAGTTCCTCTGCCCCCGCGGCGAGTTCCCCTCGATCCTCGAAACTGCCTCGCTCGGCAAGGCACGGGCACGCGTCACCGTCTCCGGTGTGACCACCTTCACCGCAGAGAACGATCTCGGACAGGTGAACACCAAGAAGCAGTTCCTGCCCTTCGGAACCCAGCCCTCCCGCGGCTCGAAGTTCACCGTCCGGGCCGCGGAACTCGGCGAAAAGCAGGTCACCTCCCTCCGCCTCCGGGTGCGGTGGAAGGATGTCCCGCAAGACCTCGTCTCGTGGTACGACAACTACCCCCGCGCCTCCACCCTCTCCAGCGGGCTCACCGGCACGCTCTCCCTGCGCGACGCCGGCGGACCCGAACAGTCCCGCGGCTTGGAAGTACTCGCCAAGAACCCCGGCGTCGAATCGGAGTGGTCGCTGGAACCGAGCTCGGGAGGTTCGCCGCGGGGAATCGGTGGCTCGAAGTTCCAGTACCTCCTGGCGCACGGCGACCTCTTCGCAAAGTCCCTCGGCTCCCGGATCCGCCTCGCGAACCCGATCCAGGCGTCGCCGGTCGCCTCCCGCGCGCAGAACCAGGAACCACCGGGGACGATCGTCGTCGAACTCAACAAGGACCTCCTCCACGCCGACTACCCGGACGCCCTCCGCAACGCCGTCGCCGAGGCGGCGCGCCAGAGCACATACACCGCCGAAGAGATCAACGTCGTTCAACCTGCGCCGGTCCGCGAGCCCTTCACCCCCGTCGCGCTCTCGCTCAC
>JBMOHX010000469.1:0-3053 GCA_049317625.1 Phycisphaerales bacterium | reverse complement strand
CGCCCGTGGGTCGACGCGTCCCATTTCGATGAGACGCATCAGTCGTCCCATCCGCTCAGAGCCCCCGGGGCAGAGGGCAGTCCGGATGGTCTTGTCGCTCATGCCAACGCCCCAGCCCAGCCGCGGGATGGGGACGGTGTCGCCATCCCCGTGGTAGCCGATGTTCGAGATGGTCCCGCCCGGGCGCGTCGAGTTCACGCACGCGGCGAAGGTGCGGGCGGATCCCAGCGCTTCGATTGACGCATCGACACCCTTGCCCCCTGTGAGCTTCAGGATCGCGTCGACCGGGTCTTCCCTCGAATAGTCGACGACGACATCGCAGCCGTACGTTTTCGCGAGGGATATCCGGTGCGGCACGGCCTCGACACCGATGACCAGCCCCGCGCCCAGAAGCCTCGCTCCAACCGTCGCCATGAGCCCCACCGGCCCCTGCGCGAAGACGGCGACGCTCCCTCCGATCGGGATGTTCGCGTGCTCGGCACCGACAAACCCGGTCGAGAGCATGTCGCAGCAGTAGGCCGCCTGCTCATCGGTGAGACCGTCCGGAATCGGCGCGAGATTCGCCACGGCGTTGTTGACGTGGAAGTACTCCGCCATGCTGCCATCCTTGAGGTTGGCGAACTTCCAGCCCCCCAACGCCCCGCCGCACTGGCTCGGATAGCCGCGCTGACAGTCGCCGCAGGCGTAGCACGGCGTGATGGCGTTCACAGCCACGCGCTGGCCAACCTTGAACAGGCCACTCTCCGCCGCGAGCGAACCGAGTTCATGGATCATGCCGACGGCTTCGTGCCCGAGCGTGAGGCCCTGGCGGTCGCCGATGGCACCCGCTACGGTGTGCGTATCGGAGGTGCAGATCAACGCGGCGGTTGTCCGAATGATCGCGTCGCACGGCCCTGGCCGCGGGATCGGCTTGTCCACGACGCCAACCCTACCGATGCCGTGCATCACGAAGCACTTCATAGTCTCTGGCATTGGGAGCTCCTTGGTCGACACTCGAGAACCGAGCGTCTGGCCGGCGGAGCTGGCCGAGCGGATACTCCGCCTCGCACGGCTCCTACATCCACCGCGGCCTCCGGGCGCCCGGACAACCCAACGATACTTGCTCGGTTGCGGGAGGCTCAACGAGGACATTTCCCCTATCGAAGCGTGCAATCGTCTCGCCGAACCACCTCGCCGATATCATTAGTCACCGGGAGCTATGCTCCAAGGCACAGGCATCTCCTCAGACAGCAACGGACTCGCGTCGAGCGAGATCCGCGAGCGTGCCCGAACTCTTCGATGTTGGAACGGATCAGCACGGATTCAGGCACGCGAACGACCTGGGCGATGCAGCATCGCGGCTCGGCACGGGACCCCGCGTAGGAGTCTGGCATGAATCGTGTCCTCATCTGGGATCTCCCAACGCGGCTCTTCCACTGGCTTCTTTCCGCCGGCTTTCTCGCGGCGGCCACCATCTCCCTGCTGCTCGGAGAAGACAGCCCGCTCTTCCCCTACCACGCGCTCTTCGGCCTGACCATCGCGCTCATGGTGTGCCTGCGACTGATCTGGGGAGTCGTCGGCACCCGCTACGCCCGTTTCGGCACCTTCATCTTCGGCCCCGGCGCGGTGATCGAGTACATGAAGGGCACGCTCGTCGGCGGCGGCAAAAGATACATCGGGCACAATCCCGGCTCGGCCCTCGCGATCTTCGCCCTCCTCGCGCTGGTGCTGGCCATGGCCGTCACCGGCGTCATGCTGGGCCAGGGGAACGAGAGCGTGAAGGAGCTCCACGAACTCCTTTCATACGTCACTGTTGGCGTCGGCGCCGCCCACGTGCTGGGCGTGATCGTCCACACCGTCCGCCACCGCGAGAACCTCGTCGCCAGCATGATTCACGGCCGAAAGCTCGCCGAGCCTCCCGATGCGATCCCCTCGGCCACACCGATCATCGCGGCCGTGTTCATCGCCGTCGCCGGGGCGTGGGCCGCTGGTCTTGTCCGCAACTACGACCCGGCGACGCAGACCCTCAGGCTCCCTCTCCTCGGGACCGAGCTGCGACTCGGCGAGTCTGAAGGCGATGGGGAAGCGGACCCACGAGCGAAGTCAGAGGAATCTGACGATGACTGATGCCCTTGCCTGGAAGGCCGCCCCCGATCCGCACCGGCAGCCCTTGCCCTTTCCAATGCCGGTCGCCGGCGGACCAGCGCGTCCCGAACCCTCGCTGCAGTTCAATCCGCGACTCGTACCGCGTCAACGCCTCGAAGGTCGTCCATCAGGTCGTAGATCGCGTCGAACGCAGCAGACGCCGCCGCGATGATCTCACCCCGCTCGGAGTCGTCAAAGGTCTGGGCGTCCAGCGCGGCACGCCAAGCCTGCCAGTACTCCCTCTGCCGCTCCCCGTGAGGGTTGAAGCTGGTGAGTCCCTCGGGCCCGACAATCTGGAGGCCGCGCGAGAGCGCCTGTGCGATAAACCGGCCGCCGTTCGCGGATCCTTCGAGAACGTACCAGATGCCAACCAGGCTCGGCCCCGCCGAAGTGCGGTGAACCAGTTCGACGAACCGGGCCGTCGCGGGGAGTACGGCGGTGTCATCGGCGCGACAGCCGAGGAACCCGAGATCGGCCAAGACGCGCGGCGCGTGGACGTGGTAGGACCTCACCGTCGCGGCGACACGAGGGTCTCGCGCGGCGAGCGCGGCCAATCCCTCATCCAACGCGCGCCACACGTGGAGCATCTGTCCCAGCCACCCCGCGTACTGCTCGCGCGTGACACTCCCCCTCACCATGTCCGCCTGAAGCGCGTGCCGCTCGGCCCGCGTATGCGCATCTCTGGTGCGCTCTTTGAGCACATCCGCGAGACTCGGTAGGACAGCGCCCGCCGCGAGCGAGAATGGACACCTGGCCGCGTTCGTTGCACGCGGTCCCGCTGCCGGAGGAGTTTGATCATGGGCGTGCATATGGAAGCATCCCTTTCAGCGGGCGACGGTAGCCGCGATCACTCGGCCCAACGCCGGTTCACTGCTTGAACCGTCGGTGGGAGCAAACGGCTCGACGTGATTCGCGCCTGACGCGTGAGC
>JBMOHX010000468.1:0-3067 GCA_049317625.1 Phycisphaerales bacterium | reverse complement strand
CGCGGTTCTCTCCCCGCCGAGCCCCGCACCGAGCGAGGTCCAGGATGAGCCGCCCCAGCGGGCGATGAAGTTTGTCCATAGACCATCCACGCTGCCGAAGTTGCCGCCCGCGATGACGTCACCGCTTTGGAGTACGACGAGGGAGTTGACACCGTAAGAATGAGACTGGTTTGGATCGGCAAACGAGGAACCGATGGTGGTCCACGACGATCCGTTCCATCGTCTGACCCAGTTGATTCCAAGCCACCCTCCAGCGATGATGTCGCCGTTGGGCAACGGGCACAGGGTGCGTACAAGGCCACCCGCCCCCGGCCCCAACGGTGCCCACACGGTGCCGTTCCAGCGGGCGATGCTGCGGACAACCTGCCCTCCGGCCGCTGAGAAGGTCCCACCCGCAACGAGGTCGCCGTTTGGCATGACCGCGAGCGCGTAGACAAACGACGTGGCAGCGCCGGAGTCCATCCCGCCGCCGAGCGAGCTCCAAGAAGCCCCGTCCCAGCGAGCGATGTGGCTCGCGACCACGCCCCCTGCTGTCAGGAAGTTGCCGCCGGCGATGATGTCTCCGTTGGGCGTGAAAGCCAAAGCCCGTACGCTGCCGCTTGTCCCGCCGCCCAGCGGGGCCCACGCAGAACCGTTCCAGCGGGCGATGCGATTGACCGTCACCCCACCGGCGGTGATGAAGTCGCCGCCGGCGATGAGTTCGCCGCTCGGAAGGACACACAGGGCGTGCACAACCGGGAAGTTCGTGCCCCACATCCCGGATCCGAGTGCGGACCAGGACGTGCCGTCCCAACGGGCGATGTAGTTGACCTGCCGGCCACCAGCGTTCAAAAAGCCCCCTCCTGCGATGATGTCACCGTTTGGCATCACGGCGAGCGCCCTCACCGCGTTGCTCATTCCCGTTCCCAGCGGCAACCAAGACGAACCATTCCACCGTGCGATGAAGTTCACCGTCACGCCGCCCGCGGTGGCGAACTCGCCGCCCGCGATGAGGTCGCCGTTGGGCATAACGGCGAGCGCGTTGGCCGCGTTGCTCAATCCTGGCGGCACATGGTCGGGGCCGGTCATCCACCGCCCATCGCATTGAGCCGACGTGACACTCGGCACGACCAGGACGAAGAACATCGCGACCAACCATGCAGTGGACTGAAGGAACGAGTGTTTCATCCAGAGGCCCCCATAACGTCGTTCTTCGGCGGACGGCGCTTTCGATCACGCGAGCCTCGGTTCATCCCCGCGGTCCTGTCCTCGCCGAGACCGCGGCGTTTGGCGGGGCGAGAAAGTGAGCTATTGATGCGAGAGAAGACACGGGAACCGGCCTCGGTCCGAACAACACCCTGCGGGAGAGCTCTGTTAGAACGAGATCGGGCGCCAGAATGGCCCAGGATGATACGAGGCGCGAATCGAGAGGATCCTCGCAGTTCCCGGATTCGGTGCGAGCTCCCCTGGCGATTGGCGACGGGCAGGTGCCGGACCGCCCTGCGCGCGGCGTTCGCGTCCGGCTTCAGGCACCCGCGCAGTCGAATGGGCTGTTGCTTTCCATCATCGCCGAGGAACACGATGCGAGCGATGAGTTGCCCACTCGGTGATCCAGATCTCACGCCGCCGACGGCGGCTTGACGCGCTTGCGAATCTCCTGCCCCGCCGAGTCCTCCGCCACGTCGAGTTCGTACCGGGATTGCAGTCCCATCCAGAGGTCCGCGGAAGTTCCGAAGAGCCGCGCGAGGCGCAGGGCGACGTCGCCGCTCACGCCGCGGGTGCCCTTGATGATCCGGCTGATGTGCTGCGCGGAGATCCCGAGTTCCTTCGCCAACCGATACGCGGAGATGCCGAGCGGCTCCATGAAATCGAGTCGCAGAATCTCGCCGGGGTGTACGGGCTTGTGTTTCTTGGTCGCCATCGGTCACACTTCCTCAGTGGTCGTCCACGACCTACACGTCGTGGGCGCTTCCATCCTTCCACCGGAACACGATCCGCCATTGGTCGTGCACGCGGATGCTGTATTGCCCCGCTCGGTCGCTCTTGAGGGCTTCCAGACGGTTGCCGGTTGGGACCCTCAGGTCGTCCAGCGGCGCGGCCGCTTCGATATGCCGGAGCTTCCGCAGGGCTGGATGCGGGGGGCGATCCGGCGCACCCGCTCGCGGCGGAAGAGGGCTTGGGATTCCTTCTCGGCGAAGCTGACGATCATACCGGAACTAGTAACCGATGTGGTGTTGTGTCTCAAAGGGGAGTCGCTGCTTGCGCAGAGTCAGGACGAGCCAACGTGATGTTCGTCGGGTTCACTTCATCGGACTCCGACGGCTTTCATGCCGCCGTACTGCGTGCGCCAGCGATGGATCGTCTGCTCGCTCACGCCCAGGTGCTGCACCAACTTCGCCACGCCCGGCCCCGCGGCGAGCATCGCCTCGGCCTCACGTAGTTCGGTCACGATCTGTTCCGCCCAATGTCTGGTCAGCTTCATCGTCGAGAGTCTCCGTAGCCCTTCCGGGCTCTAAGGCGCTCTCCTCGCGGTGGATCAGGTTGCGGGGGGCAGGCCATACACACTACCGACCCTCGTTCCTCGCGCCCGAATCTCCAGTCTCGGAGGCCTTCGACGGGATCAACAGGCTCAGCACTGTTGCCAACCCCAGCGTACCGACGACGACCAAAAGCGACACGGTTGTGTCGATCTTGATCGGATCGGCCTTGTTCATTCCGATCACGTGCAGGTACGGCGGCACGCTCAGTAGCAGCAGCTTCACGCCAACAAACGCCAGGATCAGGATCAGCGCCGGCTTAAGGAACCGGAACTTCTGGATCAGCGCGGCTAGGCAGAAGTACAGCGCCCGTAGCCCAAGGATCGCGAAGATGTTGCTCGTGAACACGATGAAAGGGTCCGGAGTGATCGCGAAGATGGCCGGGATCGAGTCCACCGCAAACACCAGGTCGGTGATCTCGACCAGGATCAGGGCCAGGAACAAGGGCGTGATCGCCCGGGCGGCGCTCAGCGAGCCGGCCGGTGCCGGGTCCATCACTTCCGTGCCAGCCGCGTTCTTGCTGTACGTCGGCTTGAGCGTTCGCTTGGTAA
>JBMOHX010000467.1:0-3067 GCA_049317625.1 Phycisphaerales bacterium | reverse complement strand
GGCGATTACGCTGAACACGGTGAACCTGACGCTGCTTTCGCTGGGTTTTTGGCTGCACCAGACCCCGGCGCGGCTGGCGCGGGCGTTTGCGCGGGCGACGCCGGCTACGTGGGGGCTGCTCCTGCAGTTTCCGCTGTATGGGGGTATCGCCGCGCTGATTACCGACAGCAAGCTGAGCGAGCGCGTGGCCGAAGACCCCAGCACCGAGGCCCTGTGGCGCGAGCGCGGCTGCGAGGCCGAGGTGCTCACCGCCGCCGTCGAGCCCGGCGTCCAGGAGCTGGCGGTGCGGGTGCGGCGGCGCCCCTCCCCGAGCTAGTCCCGGCACCGCGTGAACACGATCGGTGTTGACCGCCGATCCTGGATGTGATCGAAAACCCGGCGTGAAACCGCGTCGCAAGGCCGCTCCCCATGCCCGCACGATCCGCTTGAAGCGTCACGAGCGCCGTAAGCTCCTTTCCCTGACTTCACGCGGTCGGGTCGAAGCTCGTGTGCTCAAGCGAGTGAGAATCCTTCAGCTCCTCGACCAAGGCTGGGCTCCGACCGATGTCCCCGCTGCCGCCGGTGCGGGCGAAGCCACCGTTCGTCGTGTTCGTCGTCGATACGAAGAAGGTGGCTTGGAGCATGCCGTGTACGAGACCGCTCGCGAGGGGGCACCTCGGCTTCTCTCGGACAAGCAGAGCGTCGAGATCGTAGCGATGGTGTGCTCGGACCCACCCGCAGGTCGCGCACGTTGGACGATCGAGCTTGCAGCCGAGGAGGCTGTTCAGCGGAACATCGTGGAGCGCGTCGGCCGCGAGACCATCCGAGTTCTTCTGCGGGACCACGACCTTCGGCCGTGGCGGGAAAAAAATGTGGTGCGTCAGCGATCTGAACGCGGAATTCATCGAGCGAATGGAGGACCTGCTGGCGCTCTATGAGCGACCACTCAACCCCCGCGAACCCGTCGTTTGCCTGGATGAACGTCCGGTAAAGCTGCACGGCGAGAAGAGGAAGGGCTCAAACGCAAAGCCGGGACGGCCTGCTCGCTACGACTACGAGTACGTCCGGAAGGGCACGGCGAACATCTTCTGCGCCGTCGAGCCGCTCGCGGGCAAGCACATCACCAAGGCGACCGCGACCAGACATGGCACCGAGTTCGCGAAGATGCTGATGGAGATCGCGCGACGATATCCCAAGGCTGTGACCATCCATCTGGTGATGGACAACCTCAGCACCCACTTTATCTCCTCGGTCCATGCGCAGTATGGGCGGCGGCGCGGCAGCGCCCTGTGGCGCCGATTCACCGTCCACTACACGCCCAAGCACGGCAGCTGGCTCAACCAGGCGGAGATCGAGATCGGCGTGATGAACCGCCAGTGCCTCGGACGACGGCGCATCCCGACGCTCGGCGGCCTCGTTTCGGAGGTCAATCTCTGGAACCAGCGAGCCAACCGTGAACAGCAGAAGATCGCCTGGCTCTTCACGCGGAAGAGGGCGCGACGTCGATTCGGCTACACACCGGTCGTGACTTCTCGGTGATAGGACTAGTGCGCGTCGGCCGGGCACTAAACAGGATCGTCGAGTCATCGATCCAAATCCGTTGACGACCTCGCGAACAGGGATCAGCGTACCGCGATCATCCCTGGAGGTGCTCATGGCTCGGTCTCGTAATGGCGAGGCGATTCGCCCGCGGCGTCGGACGAGTAGCGCGCGCAAGACGCTTGTGCGGTTCATTGCGCGCGCGGAAAAGGAGGGCGACCTCGACGAATGGCGGCGAGGTCGCGCGATCCTTGGGTACATCGAGGGCAAGCGCGTCGTAGACCTCGCCGAACAACTGGGCGTCTCCCGCGGGTCCGTGAACCGGTGGCTTGGATGGTATGACGATCACGGCATTCCGGGGATCCGAACGGTGTCTCCGCCCGGCCTCCCGCCCAAGCTGTCGCCACAGCAATCGGAGGAGCTGACCAAGCTCATCGAGGACGGGCCGATCGCCGCCGGGTACGGTTCCGGTGTCTGGACGGGGCCCATGATCGCCGACTTGATCGATGACCGGTTCAAGGTGCGATTCCACAACCACACCGTGCCGCGTCTCCTGCACAAGCTCGGGTTCTCTGTGCAACGTCCCCGGAAGCGGCTCGCGCAAGCCGACGCCGCTGCGCAGGCCACTTGGATCAAGCGCCGCTTCCCTGCGATCAAAAAAAAGCCGCGAGTTGCCGCGGAGTCGTGATGTTCGGAGACGAGGCCAGCTTCTGGCTTGACGGCACGCTTCACCAGACCTGGTCCCGCGTCGGAGTCCAGCCGCGCGTCGACACGTTCGGTGCTCGCAAGACGGCGCATGTCTTTGGTGCGGTTACGGTTGCCGAGAAGCCCAGGTTCCACTTCGCCTTCGCGGAGAAGTTCAACGGCGTGACGTTCTTGGCATTCCTCAAACAGCTGGTCCAGAGGAGACGCCGGAAGATCTTCCTCATCATCGACAACGGCCCATGTCACCGGCTCGAACCGGACGGCCAAGTGTGGCTCGGGAGGAACCGACACCGCATCGAACTCCACCGACTTCCACCGTACTCCCCGGAGTTCAACGGCATCGAGGGCGTCTGGAAGGTCACCAAGAAGCTCACGACGCACAACCGCTTCTACCGGACGATCGAAGAGCGCGACGCTGCCCTCACGGACACGTTCGAGTCGTTCCAGGCATTCCCGCATCTGATCGCCGGTCATGTCGAGCGATTCATTTGATCCCCACCCTCGGCGACGCTGTTTAGTGCACCGACAGTTTCACGATCCGAACGCCGTGCAGCTGTGCACGCTGCAGTCTCTGCCGCGGTTTTCTGCGCGCCCGGTGTCCGGGGCAACTCTCCTTGCGGTCATCGCTCTGGATCGTCGCCAAACCACTCCGCTCGGACAGGACCGAATAGTTCGAACCATTTTTCGCGAGCCAGGCCTGATGCCTCGGGCTACATCACAGCGGTGGTTCTTCGGGCTCCCATGCAGCTGAGACTCGATGATGATACTGATGAGTTTTTCCTCGACGATTCGCGCCTTGAAGTTCGTCCGGACGATCTTCGAATCGCCTATTTCGGGGTGGGAT
>JBMOHX010000466.1:0-3070 GCA_049317625.1 Phycisphaerales bacterium | reverse complement strand
ACCCGCCAGTAGATCGTGGCGCGCGACGCGAGAGCGGGCCCCGCGTACGCGATGTTCGAGTGGGCGGCCGAGCGAACGACACCGGAGTCCCATGTGTACTCGCCGCGTTCGAGGGCATCTTGGGTCGTCGAGGCCACGAGGCGGTAGCCGGATTGACCGACGGCCTTCGCGCCGGGGTCGGTGGGCTCGAGCGTCCACGACAGCCGCGGCGTCGTGACCCCGATGCCCGCGGGATTGACGCGGAACTCTGCGCGCAGGTCGACGGGGGCAACCGCCCCCGGGCCGGCCGATGCCGCGGGAGCCAAGCTGCACAGAAGGAGTAAGGCGACGCGGATCAGACGGAAGAGTTCCATGTGCGGAGTCTACACGAGACCGAAAAATGAAGCGGGCTGCCCTCTCGAGCAGCCCGCGAACTGAGATGCCGATCAGCGGATTACGGAACAGTCTGCTGGACGTAGGTGGTCCACTGCGAGCTGCCCACCGCGTTGTAGCTCTGCACGCGCCAGCGCCAGATGCCGGAAGAAACGGTCTGCACGAAGTTGTTCACGTTCGCGCCGAGGGTGTAGGTAGCCGTGTTGGTCCAGGTGTTGCCGACGCGCTGCTGCCGCTGCACGCGGAAGCCGGTCTCATTGGCGGAGGCGTCGGTCCAGACCACGGTCACGGTCGATCCCGATCGGGAGGCCGTGATGCCGGTGGGCGCGGCGGGGACGGTGCCGGTCGCGATTCCGCCGCTGGCGCGGGCGGTGAACGAACCCGCCGCGCCGTTGAACCCCGCGACTCTCATGTAGTAGGTCGTGTTGGCGGTCGGGGTGAAGGAGACGGAGGACGCGAGCGACCCGGCGCAGGAACCCGTGGCGGCGTCGTCGTTGCAGGCGACTTCGGTGAAGGCGCCGCAGGAGCCGGTGTAGATGGTGATGATGGTGTCCGTCGCGCTGCCGCAGGTGTCGAAGGTGAGGGTGCTCGTGCCCGTGGTGGTGTAGCGGTACCACATGTCAGCGGTGCCGCCGCACGAGGATGCTCCGTCGGTGTTCGCGCCGACGTTGTTGCCGTTGATCGCGATGCCGTTGGGGAGGTTGATGGCTCCGGCGCAGCTGTCGTTGGTGATCGTGAGAGGCTGCACGGTGAGGGTCACCACGAAGGTGCCGGTGCGGCCGCCGGTGTCGGTGACACTAGCCGTAATCGTGTGGGTGCCAGCGTTGAGCGTGCGGCTAAAGGTGCCGCCGGTTCCGATGATGCCCTGGAGGTTCGAGCTCCAGCTGAGGGAGTTGGTGAGAGCGCCGTCTTCGATGTCGTTCGCAGCGCCGGTGAAGGTGATCGTCGCACCGTTCGCGAACGTGGAGCCCGTGGTCGGGCTGGAGATAGAGACAGTCGGGGCGTTGTTGGCGGGCGCGCCGTCGTTCACCGCGGCGAAGGCGTCCAGAACGCCACCGGTCACAGTGGTCGTGGCGAAGGCCGCGACAGGACGGACCGTGAAGAGGATGCGGTCACGGACCTGGGTGTACGTCCAATCCGGGTGCAGGCCCTGAACAAGGGCGACCACACCGGTGACGTGCGGGGTGGCCATCGAGGTGCCGTCGAGGTACGCGTAGCTGCTGAGGTAACTGCTGTAGATGTTCACGCCGGGGGCGGCGAGATCCACGCCGGTCCGCCCGTAGTTGGAGAAGGACGCGCGGTTGTTGTTGTTGTCCGATGCAGCGACCGAGATGATGTTGTCGAGGTTGTACGAGGCCGGGTAGCTCGGGGAAGAGTCGATGTTGACACCCGCGTTACCCGCGGCGGCGACGAAGACGTGTCCAACCGAGCGCGAGGCGGAGATCGCGTCAAAGAGCGCCTGGCTGTAGCCGCCACCGCCCCAACTGTTGTTCGAGACCTTCACGCCCTTCTGGGTGAGGTACTGAACGGCGGAGATCGCCCCGGTGGTGGCACCGCTGCCGCTTGCACCGAGGAACTTCAGCGCCATGATCTTGCACTGCCAGCTCACACCGGTGACGCCCACACCGTTGTTGCCGACCCCGCCGAAGGTGCCCGCGGTGTGGGTACCGTGGCCGTTGTCGTCGATGGGGTTGTTGTCGTTGCTGAAGAAGTCCCAGCCACGGGTGTCGTCGATTCGGCCGTTGGCGTCGTCGTCGATGCCGTTGCCGGCGATCTCGCCCGGGTTGATCCATGAGTTCGCGGCGAGGTCGGGGTGGTTGTAGTTGACGCCGCTGTCGATGTCGGCGATCACGGTGGTCGCGGAACCGGTTGTGAGGTTCCAGGCTTCGGGGGCGTTGATGTCCGCGTTCGCGATCCCGGGGTCGCCGTTGACGGTCTGGCCGGTGTTGTTCATGCCCCACAGGACGCCGAAGCTCGGGTCATTCGGGAGCACGGATGTGCGGACGATGTAGTCGTACTCGGCGTAGACGACAGCCGGCATGCCGGCGAGTTTCTCGAGCGCGGCGGTGGCGTCGCCGTCGACGACCCGCACGTGCTCGACACCCGGAAGAATGGACCATGTCTCGATCGGCTCGAACTGCAGACCCGCCGCGAGCTTGACGGCTTCGACGAGCACGGGGTCGGCGTCGGCCTGGAAGCGGACGATGATGGAACTCGGATCAAACTTGAGATCAGGCGTGGTCTCGATGAGCTTGTTGCGGCTTGCGCGCCAGTCGGATCGCCAGTCGGAGTCGACGGCGAGTGCGAACGAGGGCGCGAGGACGAGTCCTGCGACGAGGGCGAGAACGGTCTGTTTCATGCTTTGAATCCCCACAGTCATGGTCCCGAGCGGGCGTGATGAGGAAGCGAGCCGCCGCGATAGCGGCCGTGTGGGGATCGAACTTACCCCGAACGATGCGGGTTCGCAAGTGGGTCCGGGCGGTAAAGAGGCGGAATCCTGACGGGATTGGGGAGGAAGGCGCGTGCCGCGTTGACGGCGGGGTGGGGTCGGCATACGCTGACCTTCTAGGACTGCGGGGTAGAGCAGCCTGGTAGCTCGTCGGGCTCATAACCCGGAGGTCATTGGTTCAAATCCAATCCCCGCTATTCGCATAACCCCCGGGTCGCAAGACTCGGGGGTTGTCGTTTTTGCCAGTTG
>JBMOHX010000465.1:0-3074 GCA_049317625.1 Phycisphaerales bacterium | reverse complement strand
CTGAAAACCAGGATCGCGTTCTACTGGCGTGCCCCCACAGCCTGAGCCGCCAACGTTGAGAATCCGGTCCACCGCTGGATCTCGGGCCTACCAGCCCCGGTTGCTCGCACCCGAACCAGTCCGGTTCACGCTGTCCTTCGGGGCCGTGAAAGACGTCCCGCACCCCCATTCTCGCGTGCCCCGCGCGGATGGGGGACGAGACAACTTCTCACTCCCACTGGGTCGACACCGGGTACGCGCGCACCTGCGCATCGGGCGTGAGGAGCACAGCGTTTTCGTCGATGGCCTGACAAATCAGCATCCGATCAAACGGATCACGGTGCAGCATCGGCAGCGATTGCAGCCTTAGAACGGCCGAGTCGGTGAGCGGCAACGACTCGATAAGACGCTGCTCGCGGGACCTCCTCAGCACCTCGTGGATGGGCGTGATGGTCTCAAGCTTGCCGATCTGATGCTTCACGAGCAGCTCCCACACCGAGACGGGGCTCAGCATGAGTTCGTTGGCGGGGTCGGAGCAGATCTCCGCGGCCTGGCGGCTGAGTTGGCGCGACCCGCTCGCGAACCACCAGAAGGTCGCCGTGTCAAGAAGCACCCTCAAGCCGCGTGGCCCTCAAACTGATCGAGGATGTCCGGCGGCAGCGGATCGAAGAACGACGCGGGCAGCTCCGGTAGTATGTCCTTGGCCCAACCGATCGGGCGCGGGGTCACCCCACCTCCACCACCCGCGGCGCTGCCCTCACGGAACGTACGCACCATCGCCTCGATCGCGTCTGCGAGCGGCTTGGGCAGGTCGGACAAGTCAATAGCCCTCGACATGCTCAACTATACGTCCGACGAGGGGGCTGCGCCGCTGCGATCTCCCGCGTCATCGAGCCCGTGGGTGTGCCCTCCAACACCCGAGTCACCGATCATGAGAATTCAGTCCACCCCTGGCGCTCGGCCCCACCACCCGCGTCGCACGCACCCGAACCGACTCCGTTCACGCTGTTCTTCGAAGCCGTGACGGGCGTCCCATACCACCACGACCGTGCGAACGGAACAGGCCGGGAGCGACACACGGTGGGCTTTGATGGGGTCTCGGAGGGCTCTGCCAACTGGCGTGCCCGTTCCGAAAAAAAGAGAAAGCGGGCGAAGGGACTTGAACCCTCGACTTCTACCTTGGCAAGGTAGCGCTCTACCACTGAGCTACGCCCGCGATACAAAGGTCAGGATGTCGCCGCGGCGGCAAACCGCGGGAGAGAAAACTAGCCACCTAATCGATCGGTGTCAACCGGCACTTTCTTGCGGCGGGCCAATCGAACCGTCTCTCCCGTCCCGAATCCGGCCGCACAACCGTCCCAAACCCCGAAACCGACGCCTTTCCGGGTGCGGGCAGGGGTTTGGTACGATTCCGAGGGCCCCACCCCTCCAGAGGAGTTCCCCGATGATCCGCAAGTGGCTTTCGCTTGTTCCTGCTGTTCTACTGGCCGCCTCCGCCGCGGGTCAGAGCGAGTCCCAGCCCGCGTCTCAGGCCGTTTCGCAGGGCGAGTTTCGGTACTGGAAGGGGAACCTGCACACCCACACGTTCTGGTCGGACGGGAACGACTACCCAGAGATGGTGGCGGACTGGTACTCCACGCACGGGTACAACTTTCTGGCGATCTCCGACCACAACGTGATGCAGCAGGGGGTGGTGTACAAGAAGGTCGCGGACCTGGAGAAGCGGGCGCGGGGCAAGGCGTTCAAGAAGTACATGGATCGCTTCGGGCCCAACTGGGTGCAGACGCGTGGGTCGGCGGAGGCGGGGAACCTGGAGGTTCGGCTCCAGCCGTTTGATGCGTACCGCGCGCTCTTTGAGGAGAAGGGCCGGTTCATCATGATGCCCGCGGAAGAGATCACCGCGGAAGCCGCGAACAAGCGGGCGATCCACATCAACGCCACGAACCTGCTCGACCTCATCCAGCCCTCGCGCGGGGCGACGGTGGTTGAGGTGATCACCGAGACGACCAAGGCCGTGCGTGAACAGGCGGCGCGGCACGGGCGTGAGATCCTGGTGCACGTCAACCATCCCAACTACAAGTGGGGCGTGACGGCGGAAGACCTCGCGGCAATCACGGGGGAGCGGTTCTTCGAGGTCTGGAACGGCGTGGACAACGACGGTGACGCGGGCGACGAGGTGTACCCATCGACGGACGAGATCTGGGACATCGCGAACACGCTGCGGATCGCGGGATTCAAGGCCCCCCCACTGCTCGGATTGGCGACGGACGACTCGCACGACTACCACAACGACACGATTCGAGCGATGCCCGGGCGGGCGTGGGTGATGGTGCGATCGCGGTACCTCACGGCCGAAGCGATCATCAAGGCGATCGAGGGGGCGGACTTTTACGCGTCGAGCGGGGTGGGGCTGCGGAGTGTGCGGTTCGATCAGACGAGCGGCGCGCTCTCGCTTGAGATTGAGCCGGTCGCGGGCGAAACGTTCACGACCCGGTTCATAGGGACGCGGGTCGGCGCGAATCTGAGCGGGGTGCCGCGGAAGGACAAGGAGGGGAAGGTCGTGGAGACCACGCTGGATTACACGGCGGCGGGGAAGCCGCGGATCGGCGAGGTGCTCGCGGAGGTTGAGGGGTTGAACCCGAGCTACGTGTTGAAGGGGAACGAGCTGTATGTGCGGGCGGTGGTGACTTCGAGCGGGTTGCCGGAGTTTCCGACGAAGGAGAGCCAACTGAAGCGGGCGTGGACGCAGCCCGTGGGTTGGGAGCGGCATGTGAACAATCAGACGGGGGTGCCGGAGAGGTGATGTGTCAGCGGCGTTTTGACGTGGCAGCGGCATTTTGCCGCTGGGTCTGAAGCGGTCGTCTCGACCGCTTCGGGCGTCGCTGTACTTCGGTACATGAGCGGGGACCGCTCATGGAGACCCAGCCGTCAGGAGACGGCTGCCACTAGAGCCAACTGAAGCGGGCGTGGACGCAGCCTGTGGGTTGGGAGCGGCATGTGAACAATCAGGCGGGGGTGCCGGAGAGGTGACCGGAGGTGGCAGCGGCGTTTTGACGTGGCAGCGGCATTTTGCCGCTGGGTCTGAAGCGGTCGTC
>JBMOHX010000464.1:0-3075 GCA_049317625.1 Phycisphaerales bacterium | reverse complement strand
TGATCGGCCGGAACGGCCCGCGACTTGCCGGTTCTCGGGGGAAACCTAGTCGTGCCGGAGGGCGACGATGGGGTCTTGCGCGGCGGCCCGGCGGGCGGGGTAAAGGCCGAAGACCAGGCCGGTGACGGTCGCAACGACGAAGCTGAGGATGATGGACCAGCCTGTGACTTCAGTGGGGAGGGAGATGTCGCGGGGGAACAGCGAGCCGATCCCGGGCATCTGGGAGAGCCGGGGGACGACCCACCCCAGCGCAAGGCTCCCGCCGACCCCAAGTCCGACGCCGATCAGCCCACCGATCATGGCGAGGGCGCCGGTCTCGACGAGGAACTGGGCGAGGATGTGGGTGCGGGTCGCACCGATAGCGCGGCGGATGCCGATCTCGCGGGTGCGTTCGGTGACGGAGGCGAGCATGATGTTCATGATGCCGATACCGCCGACCAGGAGCGAGATCGCCGCGATGCTGCCGAAGACGAGGTTGTAGGTAAGGGCTTCCTTCTTGGCGGCGTCGAGGAGTTCGTAGGGGACGATGATGCCGATGTCGGTGAGGCCCGGGTGACGCGAGGCGAGGAGGCGGCGGAGGCGTTCGGCGTCGAGGACCACGCGTTCGCGTTGCGGCACGGAGAGGTAGATTTCGGAGACCTGGACGTCGGACGACTGGAAGTTGCCGGACTCGCGCCTGGTCACGGTATCGCCGAAGGTCGCGCGGGCGGTGGTGAGGGGGATGTGGGCGTCCAGGTTCATGTCGCGCCCGACCATGGAGGCACCCGCCCCGCCCGCGAGGCCGATGGGCTCGAGGACACCGATGACGGTGAAGGGTTTCGCGTCGATGCGGAGGGTCTGGCCGATGGGGTCTTCGAGCGGGAAGAGCTTGTCGGCGACGTCGGCACCGATGACGATGACGAGCGACTCCTGCTCCATGTCGGATTGGGAGAGGTAGCGACCGCGTCCGATGCGGAGGTTCGCGACCCTCAGGAGATCGGGCGTCGTGCCGAAGGCTTGGCTGGTCCGCTTGAGCTCGTTCCGCAGAATCTGCCCGCCGACTTCCTTGAGCGGCACGATCGCCTCGGCGTCCGGGAAGTTCTCGCGAACGACGTCGAGATCGGTGCGGGTGATACCGAACCGAATCGTAAACGAGGAACGGCCGCCGCTCTGCCCCTGGCTCGCGGCCTCCGGGGGCTTCTGGGATCGGGCGATGACGTTTCGGGCGCCGAGGGCCTCGATGCGCGAGAGGGCCTGCTGCTTCTTGCCTTCGCCGAGGCTGCTCATGATGATCACGGCACCGACGCCGAAGATGATCCCGAGCGCGGTCAGGATCGACCGGAGCAACCGGAGGCGCAGGTTGCCGAACGCCAGACGGATGATCTCGATCAGAAACGACATCGCTGCTCCGCGCTTCACCGGATCGGCTCAACCGAGCAGTTCCGGCGGCCGAATGGTACCGTGTCAGTTCCGGTCGAGACCGGACGCGTCTGCCAGGGTGTGCTTATGCCTCAGAGAACCACGGGAAAGCCAGCGGGAGTCGTCATTGGTGCCGAGCGCGAAATCGATCGCGGCTGGGCGTACGACGTGTCCATCCGCTGGCCCGACGGCAACGCCTCCGACCACGAGGTGACGCTCTCGTGGGCCGACCACAACCACTGGTGCGGCGGCGCGTCCCCGCCTTCGCGGGTCGCGGAAGCGGTTGTCCGTCTCGCGACCTCGCGCGGCAGCCTTCCCGTGGAGTTCGACTGCGCCACGGTGCGAAGGTGGTGCCCAGGCCTCGACGCGCAGCTCCGCGAGACTATGTGAGCGGAGCCTGAGCACGACCGGCGGCGCGGAGCGATGCGGTTACTGCTTCTTCATGTCGAACAGCAATGGTTCGCGGGTCTTGCCGTCCTTCGGAGAGAAGGAGATGGTGACCTTCAGCGCCCCGTCGATGACCGCGTACTTCACTTCCTTGACGTTGGACTCGCCCTCGGCCTCGAAGCGCGCGATGTCCTTCTTCGACTCCACGAGCTTGAAGACGAGGGGTTTGTCCTCCGCGCCAACGGGAGCGAGCTCCGAGGAGAAGTGACGCAGGTACAGGCGGATGGCATCGTCCTTCTCGCGGTTGATCGCCAGGATCTCGAGCATCCGCGGCGCGCCATTGGGCAGCGTCCACCGGAAGCAGCCGATGATGGAGGGGCCGCGGACCGAGGACCAGATCTCCTCGCGGATGGAGCCGTCTTCTTCGGTCTGCAGCCAGGTGCCTTCGAGGAACGCGAGGGGCTTCATCGGATCCTCGGGATCGCGACCGGCCGCGATCAGCGCAGGTGCACCGGCGATGACGACAACCCCAACGAGCGCGGCGATCAGCGAGCGACGGTTCATAGACCTTCTCCTATGGGAGCAGGAGGGTACGCGGGCAAAGGTGGCAGCGGGCTCTGCCCGCTGGGTCTCATACGCGGTCCCCGCGTGTGGGTTTGTGGACGAGGAAAGGCGCGGCTCGAAGCTGCACGATCTGACCGAGGGCGGCCGGGAGTGCTTCGGGCGGGACGCCCGAAGCTGACCCAGCGGCTGAAAGCCGCTGCCACCATTTCGGCCTAATGTTGCGTCCCCTTCTCACGGAGACGACGGTGAGCCAATCGAGCAAGAACGGCGCGGCGGAGCCGCGGATTGTGATCCTCGGAGCGGGCCCCACGGGGCTGGGCGCGGGCTACCGCCTCCACGAGCTTGGATATCGGAACTTCGTGATCTACGACCGCCACGGCTATGTGGGCGGGTTGGCCAACTCGTTCACCGACGAGAAGGGCTTCACGTGGGACATCGGCGGGCACGTGATGTTCAGCCACTACACCTACTACGACCAGTGCTTCGAGAAGCTGATGGGCGACGAGTTCACGCTCAACAACCGGGAATCGTGGGTCCGCATGATGGACCGCTGGGTGCCCTACCCGTTCCAGAACAACGTGCGGTATCTTCCGAAGGAAGCCGCGTACGAGTGCCTCTCGGGGCTCATCAAGGCCCAGACCGGCAAGGGGAAGGTGGCCAGCCCGGCGGCGGCGAAGAACTTCGGCGAGTTCATCGACGCGGTGTTCGGCGAGGGAATCGCGCGGC
>JBMOHX010000463.1:0-3077 GCA_049317625.1 Phycisphaerales bacterium | reverse complement strand
CTCGATGCCCCGATCACCGCCAGCGGGTGAAGCCTCAGCCGGTCGGAGAGCCAGAGGCAGAGCACCGTCTTGACGCCGTACAACGGGAGCACCGCCATCAACACACCGACGCCGAAGGACGCCGCGGCTCGTTCGCGTTCTGGGCCGGCACCGCGGAGCATGTCCCAAAGGCGCACGGGGCTGAGCCAACGGAGCAAGCGGCGCGGGATAGAGCCCGTGTGAGCGTTCGCGCCCCGGGCGGGCAGTCTCGCGCGGTCCGGCCACAAGCCGCGGAGGAGGAGCCGGGCGTGCATCGCCGCCGCGGAGAGGGAATCTTGTCCCACTCGAAAGTGCGTGGTGCGTCCCCCGGGCACGTCGTAAATGCAGCGAATGGGGGTCTCGACGATCGGGATGCCCCTCCAGCCCGCGCGCACGATGACCTCGGTCTCGAACCCGTAGCGTCCCGCACGAACGGTGAGGTCGCCGACGAGGTTCAGCGGGTAGAGACGCATTCCAGACTGCGAGTCGTCGACGATCACGCCGCTCTCCAAACGCACGAGCGCGTTGGAGATCCGTCTGCCGATCTCGCTCTTGCCCGGGGCGCGGTCTCCCCCGGACCGCGCGCCGATGATCAACGAGTCCGGGTGAGCGTCGAGCAGTTCCAGCAGTCGCGCGAGGTCCGAGGGGTCGTGCTGACCATCGGTGTCAATGGTGGCCGCGTGCGTGAATCCTCTGCGGCGAGCCTCCTCGAACCCGCTCCGAAGTGCCCCGCCTTTGCCCGCATTGATCGGGTGCGTGACGACCCATCTGCCCTCGCCGCTCCAGCTCGCCACGATGGCCGCGGTTTCATCCGTCGACCCGTCGTTCACAACGATCGTGGGCAGGCGCGTTGCCGCGAGGGAATCGAGCACGGCCGAGAGTGCCGCGGCATGGTTAAACGCGGGCGCAACAATCGCCACACGGACGACGGGCTCGGCCGGGGCCGGGGCGGATGTCGGGGGAACGGGTTCCATGGCCGATTGCGGGTGCGCTCACCCGCAGGTAGGATACCACCTGTTTGTCCTGATTATCTTCACTCTGGAGGCGATCGATTATGAGCAACGTGCGTGTACTCGCGGCGGCGGTCTTCGCGGCTGGTCTGCTGGTGGCCTGCGAAGGTGGAGGATCCACCTCCTCATCCGGGAACACCAGTCCCTCGAGCACTTCCTCGATTCCCAATCTGTGGTTTACCGCCGCGGTGACCAACAACGACTCCGACCTCCAGGCCGCCGCGGCCAGCGGAGCCGACGTCAACACGCACTGGCGCAAGAACGATGACAACACTCCTCTGCACAAGGCCGCGATCGCCGGCAGCGACCGGGCGATCCGCTTCATGATTGCGCGCGGCGCAGACGTGAACGCCGTTGACGAGGATAAACGCACGCCGCTCATGATCGCCTGCCACAACTCCAAGACCCTCGCGGCCCTCGCGCTGGTGGAGGGCAACGGCGACCTCAA
Organism: Phycisphaerales bacterium; assembly: GCA_049317625.1. Taxonomy (GTDB): domain Bacteria; phylum Planctomycetota; class Phycisphaerae; order Phycisphaerales; family UBA1924; genus JBEIUO01. The sequence goes on along the minus strand of JBMOHX010000463.1, from coordinate 1,601 downwards.
CCTGAAAGACCGCCAGGACCAGACCGCCCTGATGTTCGCCGCGCGTCGCGGACAGGCGGAAGTCGTCCGCGCGATCGCCGCCAAGGGTGGGAACCTCAACGTGCAGAGCAGAGAGGGCAAGACCGCGATGCACTTCGCGGCGGACATCGGGCACGTCGAAGTCGTGAGAGCGCTGGTCGCCGGGGGCGCGGACAAGAGCATCCGTGACCGCCGCGGCCGCACGGCGCAGGATGTCGCGATGATCAAGGAACGTACCGAGATCGTCCGCCTGCTGAGCAACTGAGCCGCGCCGGTCCGGGTCTACAGCCCGGGTGGCGGCGGAGAACTCGAATGAAAGCAAGCAAGGCCGGGGACTCGCCCCGGCCTTGTCTCGTTTTCTCCCCGTCACGGACGATCTTTATCCCGAAGCGGTTTACGAGATACCGGGCGCGTTCTTCTTGGCCCGCTCCTGCTCCACCGCACCCTGCGCGACCCCGAGGCCGGCGCTCACGAGCGTTCCCCACCCCGGGATGAGGCTCGCGAACGAGCCCGCGAGACCGAGGACCTTGCTCAGTCCGCCAGCGTTGCTCTCGATCAGCCCGCGGAGCCCGCCGTGCCGCTTCTGGATCCGGGTGATGCCCAGGCCGGTCTGCGGATCGACGTCGAAGCGGAACCGGGTCTTGCCTTCCTTCACGGAGATCCCGTTGGATGGGTCCTTCGCGAAGTCGGCGAACTCGCTGTCGTACTTGGTGATGAACTTCTCCGCCGACTCCTGGGCCTTCGCACCGGCCTCTTCGGCGTTGGCGGGGGTCTTCTCGATCGGCCAACCGGTGCTCAGGCTGATCTCAGCGAGGCGGCGGTTCTGCTCTGGCGTGAGGTTCGGGTTGTTCAGGCGCACGAAGCCGAACTCCGCGCTGAATGCAAGATAGCCGTCCTGGGCGTTGCCCAGCCCGCCGTTCGCCGCCGCGGCGTTGGCGACCGCTTCCTGCCACGCGGGGTTGAGCATGTTGCCGACACCCGCGTTGGCCATCTGGCCGACCTCGGGGGGCGTGCCGATACCGCCCTTGAACTCGGGACGTTCCGCGGGGGTCGGAACCAGCGCCGCGGCCGGGTTGCTGCCGTACGGCAGCGACGGGAACCCGACCGGCGACTTCTGTTCGTTCGCATTGAGTTGCGGAGTGCCCTGCGTGAACGCGGAGTCACCGGGCGCCTCCGTCTGGGGCGCGGCGAGTCCCTGCGTCAGGGATTGGAGCTGACCGAACAACTCCTGCAGGCCGTTGGGCGAGGGCTGCGCGGTCGGCCGTGGGAGCGGCTGCTGGAAGAAAGCGGGGCGGCCCAAGGTCTGGGCCTGTGAGAACTGTGCCTGATTGAACTGAGCGTAGTTGCGGACGAGCATGATGTGTCTCCTGGAAATGTGTCGCCTTGCTTGTCGCTCTTCGTCACGCGGCGTTGCACGATGCGAAGCCGGATTTGTGGTGGCGTGTGCTCTCGAAAACGCAAGACGGACGAGCGTGTTGCTCGTCCGTCGCGTGGGAAGTGTGAGAGTCTGTCGAAGGTTCAGAACCTTCCGGCGTCCTTGACCTTGCCGTTCTTGTCGAGGATGACGGTGATCCGGTTGTCGT
>JBMOHX010000462.1:0-3095 GCA_049317625.1 Phycisphaerales bacterium | reverse complement strand
CCAAAAACGTCGCGAAGTACACCCCGCCCACAGCTCCCGGAGCCGCGGCGGGCCACCACTCGATCAGCGGGTGCGAAGCGAAGCCCCACGGATAGCCGTCGAACGCGACCTCGCCCCGGAAAAAATCCGCGCCCGTCCACGCGACGGCGAACCCGACGGTGCGCGGCAGCCAGCGTGCATCGTTTCCGATCTTCGCCGCGATCCAAAGTCCCAGCCCGGAAACGGCGGCGACCAGGATGCAAAAGGGCGCATACCCCGCGACGGTCACGGGGATCGTCCAGAGATGTGTGACGAACCAGAAGGGCAACAGGCCCAAGGTCGCGAGGGCGATGTGCCGCTTCCCGAGCCCTTCCAGAAGACGGGCGGCCAAGGCGACGGGCACGAGGCTGACGAACGCCAGTGGCCACCAGTTCACCGGTGGCATGGCAATCCACAGCATCACACCGTGCACGAAGAGCAGACCCGCCGCGCGGGCGACCCGCCGGCGTACATTGCCGGCGTTGGTGGGGGGGGGGGTCACTTGCGGGTGTAGTCAATGATGCGGGCGATCTCGGTCCGCAGGTTCTGGCGCGAGACGACCTTGTCGATGAGGCCGCTCTTGAGCAGGAACTCGGAGCGCTGGAAGCCCTCGGGGAGGTCCTGCCGGATCGTCTGCTGAATGACGCGGGGCCCGGCGAAGCCGACGAGCGCGTTGGGCTCGGCGATGATGACGTCGCCGAGCATCGCAAAGCTCGCGGTGACGCCGCCGGTCGTCGGGTCGGTGAGCACGGAGATGAAGAGTCCGCCGGCGTCGTCGTAGCGGGCGAGCGCGGCGCTCGTCTTGGCCATCTGCATCAGCGACAGGCCGGACTCCTGCATCCTCGCGCCGCCCGAGCAACTGATGATGATCAGCGGCAGGTTGGTGCGAAGCGCTTCCTCGATGCCGCGGGTGATCGTCTCGCCCACGACGCTGCCCATGGAGCCCATCATGAACGTGAGGTCGAGGCAGCAGACCATCGCCTCGCGACCCTTGATGAACATGCGGCCGGCCTTGATCGCGTCGGTCGCGCCGGTCTTGATCTGCTCGGCGACGAGGCGGTCTTTGTAGGGCTTCAGGTCGCGGAAGTGGAGGGGGTCGGTGGGTGAGAGGCCCTCGAACATCTCGACGAACGAATCGGGGTCGGCGAGTTGGCGCACACGCTCGGCCGCGGAGATCCGGTGGTGGTAGGAGCACTCGGGGCAAACGTGCAGGTTCGCCTCGAGGTGGCGGCGGTACACCATCTTCTCGCAGCTCGGGCAGCGCAGCCATAACCCCTCGGGGATCGCGGCTCTTCGCTGCGGCCTGACCTCGTTCCACGTTCGTGCGGCTTCGATCCCGTTCTTGGTCATCGCGAGTTCCTTCTCTACGCTCTGGCCCTTGTCGGCGTCCTGGGCAAGGGGGGCAGTTCCTTCAGTTTCGTTGTTTCCACCAACACCGCGGTCACGAGTGCCGCGCTCGGGTCTGCATGTCCTTGGGAATCCCCGTTCCACGGCTGCACGCCGACCGCGCCCTCGAGCAGGCCCCACAGGTCGGTGAGGGCTCGATTTTCGGCCCAGCACCGCAGCAGGCCCCACGCGATCGGCCTGACGATCACGGCCACGTGCTGCGCGTCAGACGCGAACCGGGCCCCTTGGGCGACCACAGCCCGCACCAACCTGCTTTGCGCCGCCAGCATCGGCTCCGACTCTGGGATGCTCACCGAGCTCGGATCCGCCCGCCATTCGCGGTAGCACGCCCGGTACCGCTGTTCGACCTCGGTTTCGAGCAGGCCCTCCCATAGCCCCAGCCCCGGCTCGCGGAGTTCGTCGACCACCCGCACCCGAGCCCGCGGTGCAAAGACCTTCGCCGCGGTCTGGGCGGCGGACTCTGGCCCGCTGAGCACCACCGCGACGCCCGATCCGTACGGTGCCCCCGCTTCGGCGACTGCCGAGCACGAGGTCGGTGGGAGCGGAAGATCGACCGAGCCGGTGATCCGGCCCTGACGATCCCACTCCGTGGGACCCGCGCGAACGAGGAGCAAGGACAAAAACTTGGCTTGGGCCATACGTGCTCGAGGGGCGGCGGCCTTCCCGTCGGGCGGTTGCAGTTTAGCAGGGTTGAGCGCGGCCCGCGGGTTGGGGCTCGCGGACTCGTCTACAACGTCCCGTAAAACCACTACGAACAGGTTATGAACGAAGGCTAGAGATAATCCCGGCTCGCTTCTCGGGCGCGACCCCGAAGATTGCGGACGCGGCGACCAGGACGTCGCACCCAGCCGCACGGACCTGAGCCGCGTTGTCCGGAGACAGGCCTCCGTCCATCTGGAGGCGCTGGTGGGGCTGGAGATGGTTCCGGATCTCTCGCGTCTTGAGGAGGGTCTCCGCCATGAAACGCTGACCGGAGAAGCCGGGGGTGACGGACATCACGAGCACCATGTCCGCGAGGTGGAGATACGGCAGCACCTTGGAGGCGGGGGTGAGCGGGTTGATGGCGATGCCGACACGGGCGCCCGTTTCGCGGATCTTGTCGGCCAGGCGCTGGGCCCCGACTCCCTCGGTGACCTCGAAGTGGAACGTGAGCATGTTCGCGCCGGCGGCGCGGAAGGGTTCGACAAAGCGCCCCGGCTCGGTGACCATGAGGTGAACGTCGAGGTACGCGTCGGGGAAGGTCCGCCGGAGTGCGCGGCACATGTCCGGGCCCATCGTGAGGTTGGGTGCGAAGTGCCCGTCCATGACGTCGAGGTGGAGGAGGTCGGCGCCGGCGTCCAGCACCGAGCGGACATCTTCTCCCATCCGCGCGAAGTCGGCGGAGAGGATGGAGGGGGCGACCAAAGCCGAGCGGGGTGGGGTTGCGAGATCGAGCATGAGTCGGTCCTTGAAACCGCACTGTAGCGGGCGGCGAGGGCCTCGAACTCGCTACCCTTCGCACCAGTGCACGCCGCAAGGAGCAACCACGATGACGCTGATGGAACAAACCACCGCCAGGCTTGAGCGCGTTGGCCAGTCGCACCTGCTGAAGTTCGCCGGCGAACTCGCGCCGAACGCGCGAGAGACGCTCGTGCAGCAGGTGGCTTCGCTCGACCTCGAAACGCTCCCCT
>JBMOHX010000461.1:0-3102 GCA_049317625.1 Phycisphaerales bacterium | reverse complement strand
CGTGTTCCTGTGCCTGCTCTCGAGCACCGTCACGCTGATCGGCTTCGTCTTCGGGAGAGATGGGGGTGACGATCGCTTCGCGTTCGGGCGCGCCGTCTTTGGGCTTGATCGAGAGAAGCACCTGTCGGCCGATCTGGTTGCGGAGGATGACCGCGGGGTCGGGCACAGAGAGCGCGGGGCGGCCGTTGATGCGTGTGATGACGTCGCCGGCGCGGGCGTCGACTCCCGGGCGTGCGAGCGGGGAAGCCCTGCCCGGCTCGTCGCTATCGGAGAGGAAGACGTGCTCGATGCGGAAGCCGCCGGCGTTTTCGTCGCGGATCAGGATGCCGCCGAGCATGCCGGGGCGGACCTTGTCGTCGCCGACGCGGAGGTCGCCGCCGCGGACGAAGTGATGCAGGGCCGAGAGTTCACCGACCATCTGCGAGATGAGGTCGCTGAGTTCGGCGCGGCTGCTGACGCGATCGACGAGGGGTTCGTAGCGGGCGAGCATCGCCTTCCAGTCGACGCCGTGCATGTCGGTGTCGTAGAAGTAGTCGCGCATCAAGCGCCAGGACTCCCGGAACATCTGCCGCCACTCTTCGCGGGGAGTGAGGGCGAAGGCCCAGGAGGAGAGGTCGACCTTCGATTTGTCGAGGGATGCGGGAGCCGCGGCGGCGGCGTCGATGACGTAGAGCTCGTCCTTTTTGCGAACCAGGAGGCTCTTCCCGTCCGCGGAGAGTTCGAACTCGCCGCAGTCGGGGACGAGGGTCTTGGGCTCGGCGTCTTTGCGCGCGATATCGAGGGCTGTGACCTCGGGCTTACCGCCCTTGCGTGAGATCCACAGCAGACGCTTGTCGGTCGCGGCGAGTTTCTCGAAGTTTCCAGGCGCGCCGGGGACTTCGTAGAGCCGGGCCGCGAGGCCCTCGGTCGTGATCTCGACGACGGGCTTCTTCGCCGCATCGTCGGCGGGTTTCGCGCCGGGGTCGGGCTTTTTGTCGTCGGACTTTTCGGCCTTCTTGTCCTTCTCCGCCGCGTGGAGTTCATCGTCGGGCGCGAAGGGGAAGCGGAGGCCGGGCTTGAGCGCGAGGGCGTAGACCTTGCAGCGGTTGTTGAAGTAGGGCTCGGGGGCGAGGTAGCCCCACGGAGAATCAACCTCGGAGGCGAGGGTTCGCTCGGAGATGAAGTACAGCCACTCGCCGGAGGGCGAGAAGACGGGCGAGTTGCTGACATAACGGTCGGAGGTGGCGGTCACGAACGCGCCGGACGCGGTGTCGAAGAGCTTGATGTACTGGTTGAGGTTGTCGGCGTGCGTCACCCAGGCGAGCCAGCGGCTGTCGGCCGACCAGGAAACGCCGGAGATGTTGTCGTAGGCGTCGAAGTCGAGTTTCTTCTGTTCCTTGGTGCCGGTGTTCAAGAGCCAGAGTTCCTGGTTCTTGTCGTGGTGGGCGATCCACGCGCCATCGGGGGACGGGATGCCCTCCCAGCGGAGCACTTTGCCGTCGGAGGTGAGCTGGGTCTTCTCGTCGCCCTTCAGGGGCAGCGTCCAGAGTTCCACTTCGCCGCTCTCGTCGGAGAGGGCGAGCACGCTCTTGCCGTCGGGCATGAAGCGGGCATCGCGGTAGCGGACCCCGCCCGAGCGCGTGAGTTCGGCGAGGCGGCCTTGGCCTCGGGGGGCGACGAAGACCTGGCCGCGGGCGGTCATGACGACGCTCTGACCATCGGGGGAGATGTGGGAGGCGGTGAGGAACTCCAGCGGGTTCTTGACCCAGTTCTCGCGGGTCTGGTCGAAGTCGGAGTCGAGGGTGATCGAGAGCGGGGTTTCGGTGCCGGTGGCGATGTCGAACAGGTGGAGGTCGGCGCCGAGTTGGAAGACGATGCGGCCGTTCGACAGCGACGGGGACTTCACGTCGAGCCAGTCGTGGCGGGTGTGCTGGATCAGGTCCTGACCCCCGCCGTTCATGGACCAGATCTCCATGGTGCCGTCGCGGTCGGAGGCGAAGTAGACGCGGTCGTTCCACCACATGGGCTCGGTGCTGGTGCCGGGGAAGTCCTTCGTGAGCGGGGTGGCTTCGGGTTCGCCTTCGATGTACCGCCAGAGCTGTTGCGCGGTGCCGCCCTTGTATCGCTTGGTCTGGCTGCCTTGGAAGGGCATGCGGGTGAAGAAGAGGGTGCGGCCGTCGGGATCCCAGGTGCCGTCACTCGCTTCGGCGAGGGGGACACGCGAGCGCGCGGCGGTGACGGGATCGATGAGCGTGAGCTGGGTAGATGGGAGCGTGCTGAAGCGGTCGGTGGTGGCGATGATGCGGTCGCCCTTCCAGCCGACGACCGCGGCACGGCGTGCGTCCCACGTGAGCCGCTTGGGGAGGCCGCCGTGGGTCGGCAGGACGTAGACCTCCTGGGGTCCCTCGTAGGTTCCTACGAAGGCGACCCAGTCGCCGTCGGGGCTGATGTCGGGAGTGGACTCGTCGCCGGGATGGCTGGTGAGCCGGGTCGCGACGCCGCCGGTGACAGGCACCTTCCAGAGGTCGCCTTCGGCGACGAAGACGATGAGGTCGCCGTGGAGCGAGGGCTGGCGGTAGTAACCCACGGGGGTTTGGGCGACCGCGACGGAGCCGGAGAGGAATGCGACGGCGAGGGCGAGTCGGTGTGGCATGGGGCGATGGTATTGCTTGTTGGCCGATGTGGGGAGCCGGGGGGAGCCGGAAGGAGCGGGTGCGCGGGTGAAGGGGTTGGGCGGAAGTCATCGGTGACGCGCGAGGAGCCACCGGGGCGAGGCACGAAGCGCGGATGTGGCCACGGGCACCCTCTTGGGGCGCGACAACGAATCGCTTCATGTAGAGGGGGTGCGCCGCCGGGCGCGAGGGAGCCGCGGCGGTCTTGAGGTGGAGCGGTGCGACGGGGCGGAGGACTAGCCGGCTTGGCCGTGCGTGTACGGCGTCCCGAAGCGGGCGGGGGATTGGCGGCGGAGGTTCGGGCAGGCCGCGATGGGCGTGCGGGAGCCTCGCGGGGTCGTGGCAAAGTGCGCAGACCTGGCGCGGGCCGGCGGCCGGAAGGAGATTGCGGGCTGGTTCCACGATGCGCGGGGGCAATCGAGGGGTCGACCTCGCCCGACCTGCGGAGTTT
>JBMOHX010000460.1:0-3104 GCA_049317625.1 Phycisphaerales bacterium | reverse complement strand
TTCGTGTGCCGCACCGACGCCGCGAGGATCTTGGTCCTGAACCCGTAGTTGTCGTACACCGTGCGGATCTGGCGGATCAGCTCCATGCCGTCCTCGCCGATGTCGTCGAGCCGTCCGATGAAAGGGCTCACCAGGTACGCGCCTGCCTTCGCCACCATCATCGCCTGCAGCGACTGGAAGCACAGCGTCAGGTTCGTCTTCACGCCCTCGTCGCTGAACGCCTTGCACGCCTTCAGCCCCGCCGTCGTGCTCGGCAGCTTCACCACGATGTTCGGCGCGATCTTCACGTGCTCGCGCCCTTCCTTCATCATCCCGGCGTACTCCGTCGAGATCACCTCCGCCGACACCGGTCCGCTCACGATCTTGCAGATCTCCGCCAGCCGCGCCGCGTAGTTCACGCCCTCTTTCGCGATCAGCGTCGGGTTGGTGGTCACCCCGTCCAGCACGCCCAGGTCCGCGGCCTGCTTGATCTCGTCGATGTTCGCCGTGTCCACGTAGATTTCCATTCGTCGTCCTTCTCACTGGTGATTAAATCATCTTCCGCAGCTCGCGCCGCATGATCTTGCCGGTCGGGTTCCTGGGCAGCGCATCCACCCGCCGGATTTCCCGAGGCACTTTGTAGCCCGCCAACCGCTCCCGCACGTGGGCGAGAATCGCTTTCTCGTCGAAAGTCGCTCCCTCTCGCATCTCCACGAACGCCAGCGGCAACTCCCCTCGCATCGGGTCCGCCACCCCCACTACCCCTGAGTCCTGCACCGACGGATGCGAGTTGATCGCCTCCTCGATCTCTCGCGGGAAGACGTTCTCGCCGCCGACGATCAGCATCTCCTTCAATCGCCCCGTGATGTACAGGTGCCCGTCGTCGTCGAACCGCCCGATGTCCCCGGTGCGGAAGTAGCCGTCAGCCGTGAACGCCGCGGCGGATTCCTTCGGCAGCTTGAAGTACCCCTTCATGATGTTGGGCCCCTTCATCTGCACCTCGCCGTCGGTGTTCGCGGGGAGCGAGGCGCCGGTGTTCGGGTCCGCGATGCGCTCGTCCATCTCCGGGAGCGGCATCCCCACCGAGTGACGTTTCCACTCGTGCGGTCGACAGATATTGGTCGCCGGGCTCGTCTCCGTCAACCCGTACCCCTCGTTGATCGTCACGCCGAACCGATCGCGGAAACGGTCGGCGACCGCCTCCGGCAACGGCTCGCCGCCCGACACCGCGTACCGCAGCGTCGCGAAGTCCTCGGGCTTCGCGTCCCGCAGACTCAGCATCGCGTTGTACATGGAGGGGATCGCCACGAAAATCGTCGGCCTGTGTTCTCGGATCAGCTTCAGCAGGCGAGCCGGCACGAACTTGGCCGTGTACACCGCCTTGATCCCGTGCGTCATCGGCAGCAGCGTCAGCACGGTCATCCCGAAGGAGTGAAACTGGGGCAGCACCCCGAGCATCGTGTCTTCCTGGCTGAAGTGCACGAAGTTCTGCACTTGCCGGATGTTCGACTCGAGGTTCCAGTGCGTGAGCATCACGCCCTTCGGGCGTCCGCTCGTTCCCGACGTGTAGAGCAGCACCGCAAGATCTTCGGGCTCGGCCGTCGCCGGCCGCCGAACCTCCGGCATCCCGCGAAAGTCGACGTCCTCGAGCAGCACCAGCCGCTTCACTCTGGGCGCAAACCCCATGTGATCGAGCATCGCCTTCGCGGTGATGATCGTGTCCGTCTCGCAGTCGTCCACCACGTACTGAAGCTCGTCGCGCGAGAGCAGGTAGTTCAGCGGCACCGCGGTCTTGCCGAGGCTCCACGCCGCGATCGCCGCGGGCCCGAACCCGCCCCCGGTCGGCAGCATCACGCCGACCGTCCGGGATGCGCACGTCGACGCGATCGCCCCTGCGATGTGAAGCGAGGCCCCCAGGATCTCAGCGCCCTTGTACGAGCGCCGATCGTCGACGACGAGTGTTCGACGCAGGTTCCGCACGCACGACCAGATGATGGGCCAATGAACGCTCAAGGATTTTCCTTCGGGGCCAGACCCCGGTGACCAGACGGGCAATATGCTACCCTTTCCGCAGGGATTTGCGCGACAAGGAGGTTCCGCGTGGGTGCATATCGGGTCACGATCCGCCAGGTCATCACGGTCGCCCTCACCCTCTCGCTCCTCGGAGGGTGCTCAAGTTCGCCCAAGCCAGGAGGTGACTACATCGCCTCCTTCCAGCAACAGCGCTACGCCGAGGCCTACGACTCCGCCGCCGCGGCCGCCGGACGCCTCCGCGGCAGCGACCGCGATCAGGCCGCCCTCATCGCGGGCCAGTCCGCCCAGGCCATCAACCGCAACGCCGACGCCGACCAGTGGCTCCGGCCCCTCCTCGACAACCCGGATTCCGCCATCGCCGGCCGCGCCGGGGCCACCCTCGGCCTCATCGCGATCGAAGAAGCCAAGTACGAGCAGGCCGCCGAACTGCTTACCACCGCCTCCAAACGCCTCGCGGGCGACGAGGCCGCCCGCGCCGCCATGTACGGCGGCGACGCCCTCAGAAACGCCAACCAAGCCCTCCAGGCCCGCGAGGCGTATGTCCGCGCCGGCGCGATGGTAAAGTCCGACCAGTCTCTGAAAAACCAGATCCAGGAACGCCTCGCCAACACCGGGTTCACCAACACCCGCCCCGGCCGCGGCAAGTTCAGCATCCAAGTCGGCGCGTTCTCCTCGCGCGAACGCGCGGGCGACACCGCCACCAAGTTCGGTCGCTTCGGCCCGGTCAGGACTGTCGCCGTCCGCTCCAAGTCCGGCCAGTCCCTCTACGCGGTGCGCATCGGCGTGTACAACTCCAAGGCCGAGGCCGAAGCCGCGAAGAAGAAGGTCGGCGGCGATGCTCGCGTGGTCGAAACCAGCGACGAGTGATCAGTCCGGTGCCGGCACCGTCATATCGACCCACACCGGGAAGTGATCGCTCGGGAATTCCGTACCGCCTGCTGGCACGTTCCTCCACACGCCGGACCGCACGACGTCGATCCCCGCCGCGGGGAGCACGTAGTCAACCCGCAGCTTGAACATCGCCGTGTCGGACGCTTCGAGCCCTGCCGCGGTCATGTCCACGTCCCCGGCGGGCGTGAAGTCGCTGTTGA
>JBMOHX010000459.1:0-3110 GCA_049317625.1 Phycisphaerales bacterium | reverse complement strand
TGCAGCAGATCCGTGGCTTCTACAGTTTCCCTGACACCCTTGACATTGATCGCTTCTTTGCTGAACATGATGCAGCCTCCCGTTCTTGGTGAAACTATTCGACGATCCAATCATTCCAGTCAGAGCATCGGAGAACGATCTCAGGTGCCGCGGAACTGACGTCGCCACCACGAAAGATATAGACCAGGGACTCAGTAGGCCGCGGACGTTCGATTGCGATCAGCTCGTCTTGCCCATCACCATTGAAGTCCCCTGCGGCCCCGGCACTTCGCACGGATACACTCCAGCCGCTGATCTCTCGCCAAGGAACTCGGGAGAGGCCAGTGCGTCCTCCTCGAAATACCAGCACGCTGTATTCAACATCGCCCGGAACGATCGCGGCGACATCTGCATAGCCATCCCCATCGATGTCGCCGCTTTTCCCGAGGATGGTGAGATCGATGAGGTCCCGCCGTCTTCGAACGGACGGCTCCGCCATGATGGGGGTGTTGCGAACAAACCGGTCGAACATTCCGTTGATGTTGAAAATCTTGTGCAGCAGGGAACCGTCAGGTGCCCGTTCGAGACCGAGAGACGCGACATCGATGAACCCATCCCCGTTGAAGTCACCATGGGTTTGTGGGTGAACTCTGATGCCGCCACCGGCCGGCCACGGAGCAATCGAAAAATTCTGAGGAAATTGATCGAACGCCAGAATCCCTCGGCCGTAATACAAGGTCTCTCGGTCTTCTCCGTAAAGGCTCGCATCCGCAAATCCATCGCCATTGAAATCGACACCTGGCGACCACCGCTGATCAAGCGAGAAGGCATACCCTTCACCGAGATAGGAGGGTGCCCCACTCGGACCAGTGGTTCGACCTAGATGTACTGAGCGACCTCCGACGATCAGTTCTGAAGTGCCATCTGCGTCCACGTCGCTCGCCTGCACTTGGGTGTTGATGTAGCCGCCGTTGAGCGGCACGATCACCTGCGAGACCCTGCGTGCGAGGGGCGCCAGCCGATCGCCTGCGTACACGTCCACCGCGACAACGCGGTAGAGCAACGTTCCAGCGTCGACTGAAAACCAGGGCACGGCAACATCCGTCAGGCCGTCACCCGTAAAGTCAGCGGTATACGCCAACGCAAACGTGTCCAGACCTCCACGTGGGGAAAATGTCAGCGTCCAAAGCGGCTCAGGGGTGAGCCCACGTGGCGTGCCGAAGTGGATATCGATACTCCGACGTGTGGCACTATATTGGGACAACGCGAGATCATCGTACCCATCGCCGTTGAAGTCTCGGATGCGCCCCAGCGTGCTGTCCACCTCCGTATCCCTGCGGCGCACCTGGAAGAGCCAGGTCGCACTCGTCCACACCTCCGCCCCAGTCGCATCGAGCCCCTTCACGCGCCAGAACATCACCCCCGGGTCGAAGCGGGTCGGCGAGCGCCAGGAGTTCCCCGTGACCTCCTGCTGCGCGAGCATCCGTGTGCAGGGGCGGTCGGCGCAGAGCTCGACGCGCGCTCGGGTCACGCCCGCGGGGAGCATCCACCGGAGCGTGGGGCGCTGCGAGGTCACCCGCATCCCGCTGAGGGGTGCGACGAGCCGCGGCGTGGTGATCACCGGCGGCGGGTCGGCGCAGGCGCAGGGGCTGTAGGTGAAGTCGTACTCGCAGGTCTGGTAGCCCGAACGGCCGTCGGAGCACGCACACGCCTCGATCGCGCCCGGGGTGCAAGCGGGGAAGCCAGTGTCGGGCGGGCCTGCATCGGCGTAGAGGGCGCTCACGTCCACGAGGCGGAAGCTCACGTCGAGGCGGTGCGCGTCCCAGCTCCTGTCGAAGTTGACATCGTAGCCCGGCGGGGGGGCGTCGTCCGGGACGAAGGGCCCCAGATCCGCGAACACGAAGCCGACTTCTCTGTCGGCGGATGCGTCGACAGCGGATGCGTCGGCGTCGGCGTCAACGTCAACGTCGAGTGTGTCCGCCGCGGCGTCGGCGCGATCGAGCGCGGCGTCGACGCGGTCGGGTGGTGCGTCGGGGGTGGCGTCCTCCAGCGCGTCCTTCGTCGCGTCGACCACGTCTGCGGGCTTCGCATCGGGCAGCGGAGCGGGCGACTCGGTGCAGCTCACGAGCGCTGCGAAGAGCGCTGCGAGGAGCGCGAGCGCCGTCGCGGGCGAGGACGTGAAGCGGGGGCTGTAGGAGTCGCGCACCATGTCTTCGTCCATACCACCGTGCAAATTGCCGAACAATCGCGCGCAGCGGGCCGCGACCCGGTGAAGCCCTGTGGGCTCGAAGGCGAGAGAACCCGCGGTCGCCGTCGGATGGAACGGCGACCGTGGGCCTCCCCGTGCGCGCTACCCCCGCCGGGCCATGCCGGAGATGTAGGTCGCCGCGGGGTTGGCGCCCGCGGTGATCTTCCAGCGGATGTAGCGGAAGAGGGGCTTGCCCGAGGCCGGCACCGCGAGGTGGGTGTTGGCGGTGTTGCTGGAGACGGCGCCGGTGGTAACGGCGGCCTCCACCCAGTCGGCGTCGGTCTCCTGGAGGGTCATCGAGGTGAGGATCTTCACCTCGTTGGGCCCTGCGCCCGGGGTGTCGATCGCGAGGTCGATGTGGTCGTACCCCGACACGTCGATCGCCTGCTCCACGGGCTGGTACCTCACCCCGCTCGGCGCCACCACCACCGGACTGGACATCAGATTGATCACATCTGCCATGGCACACGTCTCCTGTGAGTCGCCCGCTTCGTGCGTGCGACCATCGGCGCAATCGCCTCCCGTGACGCCCCATTGCGTACACGAGAGGACGCTTCCCCCTTCGCTCGTCAAACCATGTTGAACGTCGGTGACCCGATGGCGCTGCTCCTTGCCCGCAGTCGACCCGTTGCGAATCTCGCATGGCACTGAACACATGTCGAGCATCGAGGTGCGTCGAGACGACGATCGCCTGTCGATTGTTGCCAACAGGCATGAATCCAGGGGTGCGGCGACAGCGGTTCACAGAACGCGCTTGCGCCCTCGGGCGACCCCGCGGCGGGTTGGCTGGATTTGCCTGGAGCTCCGGCACCTCTCGTCGCCGCGATGGCCCCGTCGCCGGGCGTCGTCTCCCAGCGCCCACCCCCAGCACGAGTGCCTCCTC
>JBMOHX010000458.1:0-3114 GCA_049317625.1 Phycisphaerales bacterium | reverse complement strand
GCGAGAAGGTGATCGACGCGCCCCCGGCGCCTCTGACCTTCAAAGGGCTGAGGGCCACGGACCGCCGGACTGACCTCTTGGCGGGAGAGCACCTGCCTCAGGGGCCTTTCACCTGCGAACTCTGGGTGTGCGACCATGTCAACGAACCGGTGGGCGTGCTCATCGCGGCGCGCGACGGTGCGAGTACGCCGTGGGCCTTGGGCTTCTGCGACCACACGGCACTCGTTCTAGGCGGGGCGGACGGACAGACCCAGGTGAGCTCGCCGGTGCGGCGGCTCGCCCACCAGGAGTGGTGGTATCACGTGGTCGGGGTGTTCACCGGCGAAGATCTCCAGCTGTTCGTGAACGGCCGACAGTTCGGCGGGATCCCCATCGACGGCGCGGCGATGAAGACGGGCCCGGACGCACGCCTGGAGATCGCGGCGTACATGCAGAACGAACCGTTGATGCAGTTGGGGAACCTTGTTCCCTGGGCTCGTTTGTACGACGAGGCGTTGACCAGCGAACAGATCGCACGCCGCTTCGAGATGATGAAGACGGCGCTCCACGAGGGCTGGGTCTTCCCCGGCCGTCTGCACTTTGGTGCTGGACCCTATCTCAACTCGGTGACCGAGAACTCGATTGCCGTCCTGTGGGAAACCGATCGTCCGACGAGCGCCGTGCTCGAGCACGGCCCCACGCTCCCGCTCACACACCGCATCGAACTCTCGACTCCCGCTCGCATCCACGAAACACGTATCGACGGTCTCTCACCCTCCCCCCCGTACTACTACCGCGTCCTCGCGACCGACGAGTCCGGTCAGAGCATCGACTCCGGTACCCTCACCTTCCGCACCGCCGTCAAGCCCCACGAGCCGTTCCGCTTCGCCGTCCTCGGCGACACCGAAGCCCGCCCCCACATCAACGACCGTGTCGCCAAGCTCATCTGGGACCAGCGTCCCGACTTTGTCGTCAACCTCGGTGACCTCACCGACGGCGGCGAGGAGCCCAACAAGTTCCAATGGAACCTCGAGTACTTCGTTGGGATGAACCAGCTCCACTCGCGTGTGCCCGTGTTCCCTGTCGCGGGCAACGGCGAGGGTGATCTGCACTGGTACAAGAATTACCACGTGCTCCCCGATCCGGAAGGCTACTACAGCTTCACGTACGGGAACGCCCAGTTCTTCATGCTCGACACAAATCGCCCGGATGCCGAGTACGCCCCGGGCGGGCTTCAGTACGAATGGCTCAAGTCCAACGCAGCCGCCTCAACCGCCACCTGGAAGATCGTCTGCCACCACCACGCCGTCTACTCCTCCGACGGCGATGACTACGGCGACACCTGGAAGGGCGAGCCCTCCGCCGGCGGCGACCCGCGCCTGCGCCCGCTCGCCGCGCTCTACCCCAAGCTCGGCATCGACCTAGTGATGTATGGCCATCTGCACAGCTACGAACGCTCATTCCCCATCAACGAGGAAGGCGTCGGCACCAAGGGTGTTGTCTACCTACAAGCGGGGGGCGGCGGTGGCA
This sequence comes from Phycisphaerales bacterium, assembly GCA_049317625.1. GTDB lineage: Bacteria > Planctomycetota > Phycisphaerae > Phycisphaerales > UBA1924 > JBEIUO01. Next base: position 1,605 of record JBMOHX010000458.1, on the reverse strand, counting down.
ACCTCGAAAGCCCCGCGCCCTTCCGATCGTGGTTCAGCCGCGCAACCTACCGAGGTCACCACCACCTGCTCTTCAGCGTGCACGGGACCACCCTCGAAATGACAACCCGCGACCTCGACGGCGACATCATCGACACCATGCGCCTCGCCAAGTAAACCCGACTCAGCACCCCGCGTCCCAGTCCGCGAAGAAGACGATCACGTCGTCTCCGTCGGTCCCGCCGCTGAAGTCGTAGTCCATGTCGGACGAGTCCCAGGCGGTGAAGAAGGCGATGATGTCGTCGCCGTCCACGCCCCCGTCGCCGGTGATGTCCGCCGGGCAGAGCGGGCGCGTGCCGCACAGTCCAAGACGCTCGTCGCCGTTCAGGCAGCCGTTCACGTCGCGGTCGATCCCGATCCGCGTCTCGCTCCCCTTTGGCACGATGAGATACGTCAGTTCGCCGCCCGGCGCGGCGAGTGCCCGCAGCGCGGAGGCCGTGATCGTCTGGCCCGCGCGATCGGTGGCGAACGTGTTCGCACCCGTGTAGGTGTAGCCGCGGGGCTCACCCGCGACCACGCCCTTGACGACCAGCCCCACCTTGTTCGTGTTCGCCAGCGTGATCATCGTCGTGATCAGCGTGAGCTGCGAGGCCGGGGCGCTCGCCTGGCTCACCAGCGTGGTCTGCACGCCCACCGCGGCGTGCGTGTCCTTGCTGAGCGGGCCCGGCGGCTCGAGCGGGTTCGACGCCGACCCCATCGGGAGTTCGGAACCGGAGATCGCGAGCACCAGAGCCGTGAGGTCGGCCACTTCCTGATCGCTGACGACGTTGAACGCGGGTTCGGCGATGAAGCGCTCGAGCGAGTCGACCGAACCATCGTGCAGGAACCCGAAGCCCGCGGTGTTCTCCAACTTCGTGGTGTTGAACCCGCCCTTCTCGTACGCGTTGCGGAACTGGGGCACCTTGATCGCGGTGTTCGTCGAGCCGTCGACCGAGACCATCATCAGGTGGCGTTCCCCCTGCGGTCCCGCGGCGATCGGCTGGTAGGTCGCGCCGTTGAACCGGTAGTCCGTCCCCGCGCCGGTCGGGAGCGTGTGACAGGTCACGCAGGCCAGGTTTCCGCCGTCGAGCCGGCGCGTCGTGGATCGGTAGATGGCCAGCCCGTTCACGGCGTTGCCGTTGGGGAGCGGCTGCCCCGCGCCGCCGAAGCGGCCGGTCTTGTAGTGGCCGGTCAGCACGAGGCTCGTCGGGAGTGTGTTGTCGAAGTTGCGGAAGGGGTTGGGCGGATAGATGATCGTCGCGAGGAAGTTCTCGAACTCCTGCATTTCGGCCGGTGTCAGGTTTGTGTCGTCGCCCTGGAGTCCGATGAACGCGGGGTTGAAGGCTTCAAGCCCCGAGCGGTCGCCACGCCAGTGCAGGGGCTCCTTGCCGACGATGTCCTGGAAGGTCTGCGTGGTCATCGGGCCCTTCATCGGGTGGTAGGGCTGGAAGGGCACGGGAGCGCTCCCGGGCGAGAGGCCCGGCAGGTTTGCGCCGAGGTTGCCGGATCCGAGGGACTGCATGATGCCCGAGGGATCGCCTAGATCCCACGCGAGCCGATCCATGCGGCCATCGACGTGGCAGGAGGC
>JBMOHX010000457.1:0-3117 GCA_049317625.1 Phycisphaerales bacterium | reverse complement strand
CGGACCATCGCGTGAGCATCAGCGATCCCGGGAGCCTCCGCGGACTCGTCCGCGGGGCTCGGGAGGCGCTGGTTCCAGGGTGGCTCCTGGAGACCGCGGTCCCGTGGGTGTTCTGGGACGGGATCGACTGACGCGGCACCGGCCCCCCGGCAAGCAAGGTCGTTCGCACCGGTCGCGGACGGGCTGCGCCTAGAATCGCCGCTGCCCACTCCCGGGCGGTAGTCAGCAGTAAGGACCGCACGCTATGGACCAACGGTTGCCAGAAGGGATCCGCGAGGGAGCGGGTCGTGAAGAGGCCAGGTATAACGTCGAGTTCATCGACTTCCTCCAGAAGTGGGGGACGCCCATGCTGCTGGTGGCCTGCATCGCGGCCGGTGGCTACGCCGCGTACAACCATTTCGGCCGGATGAGGGTCGAGAAGCTCGACGCCGCGTTCGTGGAGTTCGAGGGTGCCGCCTCCGGCGGCAGCCCGGAATCGCTCATGGCCGTCGCCGACCAGTACGAGGGCGTCGCCAGCGTCAGCATGCTCGCTCGCATCGAGGCCGCCGAGGCCTACCGCCGGTCGGTGATGACCGGCGTCAAGCCCGGTGCCACCGTGCAGCAGGACGGATCGGTCGCCGATCCCAACGACCTGATGTCCGACGCCGACCGCACGGACTTCCTCTCCCGCGCCGAGGCCCTCTACGGCCAGGTGCTCACCGAGTCCGAATCGGATCGCAACAAAGCCTGGTTCGCGGTGACCGCCCACTACGGGATGGCGGCGATCGAGGAAAGCCGCGGCGAGGCCGACCGCGCGAAAGCGCACTACGAGTCCGTGATCGCGGTGTGCGAGGGAACCTCGCTCTCCGCCCACGCGCACCTCGCGAAGCAGCGCATCGAGAAGCTCGGCGACCTTGCGAAGCTCACGAAGCTGCCGACTCGGGCCGAAGTCCCGAGCCTCACACCCCCCGCGCCCCCGCCGGCGATCGTGCCCGCGCCGGCCCCGGAAGGTCCCACTCTTCCCGCGCCCACGCCCGACCCCGCTGGGCCGACTCCCGCGCCGCAAACCCCGGCCGAACAGCCCGCGCCCGAAGCCCCGAAATGAACCGCGCGAAGCCAGAGCCCGACGAATCCCGCGAGGGCGAGGACGTCGCTCGCGCCGGCGGCTTGTTGTTGCCCGGCGGCAAGGTGAGCGAAGAGGCCCTCCGCCGCGCGCTCGACGAGGCCCGCGAAGCGCGTGCGGACTCTGGCGAAGAAGGCGACGAAGACCAAGAGCTGCGGCGCGTCACCTTCGTGCTCAACCGCGATCTCCAGAAGCGGCTGGACCGGTACCTCGTCGACCGCATCGGTTTCATGAGCCGCACCCAGTTGCAGCGCTTGATCGACGAGGGCGGCGTGCTCGTCAACGGTCGCGTTCCGAAGGCATCCACCGTCCTGCGCTCGGAAGACACGGTCGAGGTGGTGATCCCACCACCTCCGCCCAAGAACATCCAGCCGGAGGACATCCCGCTCGCGGTGATGTACGAGGACGAGCACATCATCGTCATCAACAAGCAGCCGGACATCATCGTCCACCCGGCGCGGACGCACCTCAAGGGCACCATGCTCAGCGCGCTGGCGTTCCACTTCAAACACCGCTCGACGCTCGGCGGCGACCTCTCGAAGGTGGGCGACGAGTTCGCGCGGCCCGGGGTCGTACACCGGCTGGATCGGCACACCTCCGGGTGCATCGTCTTCGCGAAGCAGGACGAGGCCCACTGGAAGCTCGGTCACCAGTTCGAGCATCGCCGGGTCGACAAGAGGTACCTCGCCGTCGTCCACGGTTGGTACTCCCCCGACGTTGAGGTGGTCGAGTATCCGATCGGCCCGCACCCCTCGCGCGAAAAGGGCTACCGCGAGAAGTACGTCGTACGCCACGATGAACTCGGCAAGAACGCGATCACCATCGTGCGCGTCCGCGAGCGGTATCGCATTCCGGAAGGCATCTCCGCCCGCGTCGACTCCGCCCCCGGCGGTCCCGGAGCTTTTTCGCTCGTCGAGCTCGAACTCAAGACCGGCCGAACACACCAGATCCGCGTGCACCTCACCCACCTCGGCTTCCCGATCGTCGGCGACGACATGTACGGCGGCAAGCCCTTCACCGACGACGCGGGCCGCGAGATCATCGCCCGCCAATCGCTCCATGCCTGCACGCTCGGTATCCGCCACCCGGTCAGCGATGCGCCCCTCGAGTTCACCGCCCCACTCCGCGGCGACATGGCCGAACTCGTCCAAACGCTCCGCCGCCTCAGCTCTGTGGCGGATCGCCCCGAGACACCGGGCGCGACGGTGGATCTCGCGAAGGCGGTGGGCTGACGCCCGCGGCATCGGAGAGCTCCGCCTCCCGCAGGCACTCCTCGATGCGTTCGACGCTCGGCAGTTTGTCCGCGAGCTCCGCCGCCAACTGACGATGCAGACTGAACTGCGCAACCCCCAGCGGCGAAGTCGACTCTCGAAGCGCGTACTCCGCCACGATCCGGTCCTTGTCGCGGCACAAGATCATCCCGATCGTCCGATTGTCCGACGGATGCCGCAGCAGGTCATCCGCCGCGGCAAGATAGAAACTCATCTTCCCCGAATCCTCCGGCCTGAACTCGCGGGCCTTGAGCTCGACGATCAGGTAGCACCGAAGGCGCAGGTGATAGAAGAGCAAGTCCAACCGATACTCGCGGTTCGACACCTTCAACGGGTACTGCGCTCCCACGAACGCGAACCCGGTGCCGAGTTCCAGAAGGAAATCGCGGATGTGGGAGACAAGCCCGCTCTCCAGGTCCTTTTCCTTCACCCGGCCGGTCATGGCGAGGAAATCGAAGCAGAAGGGATCGCGGATCGTCTGACGCGCAAGGTCGGACTGCTCCGGCGGCAGCGTGCGGTCGAAGTTGGAGGTCGCCGCGAACGTCCGCTCCAGGAACCCGGTCTCGATCTGCATCTCTAGGATGGAACGGCTCCACCCGTGCTCAATACAGGCGCGGGCGTACCACTCGCGATGGACAGGGTTGTTCACCTTGTCGAGCAATCGCACATTGTGCCCCCACGGCAATTGTGCAACAACCTGTTGCAAAATCAAAGGTTTGTCCCAGGCTTCTGCGAGCCGCCTCA
>JBMOHX010000456.1:0-3128 GCA_049317625.1 Phycisphaerales bacterium | reverse complement strand
GCTCCAACAGGATCTGGCAGAAAGCCGTGTAGCAACCCGCGATGAACACGTAGATCATCGAGTGGTCGAGCCGCTTCATCGTCATGTAGGCGCGCGGGCGCCAGGTGACGCGGTGGAACGTGGCGCTGATGGCGAACAAGCCGAACAGCGTGACCGCATAGACGACGGATCCGACCAGCGCGCGTTGTCCGCCACGTTCTGCTGCCACGACACACAGGACGGGACCCGCGATCAGCGCCGCCACGGCGGCCCAGACATGCAGCGCGCCGCGCAAACGCGGACGTTGGGCCTGGGCGGTCTGGGTGTTCGTGTCGGGCATTGGTAGATCCTTACTTCAGCCACGCAGGAAGGCCCGCGAGGCGTGGGTCAAGACCCCCTTTCAAACCGTGCGTGCGGTTTTCCCGCACACGGCTTACCGGTGGTCTGTCAAAGCCCAGCATCGGGCTGGCGTTCGGGTATCGAACAGTACCGCGAAGGCGATGAAGCCCGTGGCGCTGGAAGAAATCTCGGTCCCACTTCTTGGCCTCGCCCGCCCGCAGGTTCCGCCCCTTCCTCCTGACGAGGAAGCGGTGGAGCCGCTTGTGAACGTAGGTATCCATGCGGTTGAACCGTCGCGCTGCGTTCCCCGTGCGGAAGTAGTTGCCCCAGCCGCGCAGGATCGGGTTCAGGTCGCGGATCAAGATCCGAACGTCCTTCACGCCGTTCCGGTCGCGTCCGGTGCGCTCCCGCACCTTCTGCCGCATCGCCTTCATCGCCCGCGCCGAAGGCCAGCGGTGCAGGTAGAAGCGGCGGATGCCCTTCTCCAGCAGCTTGCCCGAGACGCGTTTGCGAAGGTGGCAGCCGAGGAAGTCGAAGCCCTCGTGTCCCTCGGTAAGGTCCACGCGGCGCGTCTTCTCAGGGTGTAGTTGAAGCTTCAAGCGATCGAGTACGATCCGCACCCGTCGCTCCGCCTCCTCGCATTGCTCAGCGGTGTCGCACATGACGACGAAGTCATCCGCGTACCGTACGAGCGTGCCCAGGTGGGCGCACTGGCGTCGCCACACCCGGTCGAGGAAGTGTAGGAAGATGTTGGACAGGAGCGGAGAGATCACGCCACCTTGGGGGGTTCCCGTGGTCTGCGCGCGCTCTACGCCTTCCTCCATCACTCCCGCCTTCAACCACGCGCGCAGCAGCTTGAGCACCCGTCGATCGCTCACCCGACGCGACACCTGAACCATCAGCAGATCGTGGTCGATACTGCCAAAGTAGTCCGTGATGTCGGCGTCGAGGACGTGGTTTCCCCCGCGCACGGCGCGCGTGCGAAGGGTCTCCAACGCGTCGAGCGTGCTCCGGCCAGGACGAAACCCGAAGGAGTTGTCCTCGAAGTCCGCCTCGAAGATAGGTTCGAGGACGAGCTTCGTCGCCTGTTGCACGATCCGATCGCGCACCGCGGGGATCCCGAGCGGCCGCTTCTTTCCGTTGCTCTTGGGGATGTACCGGCGCAGGACCGCCTGCGGTCGGTACGTGCCCTCGCTGAGTTCAGCCTGAATGCCATCGAGCAGGGCACTCACACCTGTCCTCTCGATGGAGGCGATGGTTTCCCCATCCACCCCGGCTGCTCCCTTGTTCGCCCGCACCTTCCTCCACGCTTCCCACAGGACGTCACTCCTGTAGATTCGGTCATACAACGCGTGGAATCGGCGCTCCGGCGCCTGCTTGGCTGAGGCCCATAGCTTCTGTCGGAGGCGTCGTACTTTTGCGACGGACTCTTGCCCGCCGGGGTGGTTGGACGGGGGTGGTTCCCCCGTCATGCCCTCGCCCGTACCTCCAACATCCGCACGACCACCGCAGGGGCCCTTCCCTCCAGCCGCCTTCTTCGCGACGACCTTCGACGGTACTACGACCCCCTCGGACTCCCGCTGCGCGGCGCTCGATTTCGCACTCGGCTTATACGAGCCACCCTGCCCTGACGGGGGCTGCGCAGACGGGTCTCTCCTGTTCCGCATCGAACCTTGCGAACGTGCCGCGGTCCCTACCCCGGGGAAGCCCGTCGTCGGATCCGGTCTCGTGACGACGGGTGTTGCCTTCACCGTGAAATGAGCGGCTCGGCCTTCCCGTTGTTTCTCTGTCGAGGCTGCAACCTTCACTTGATGTTGCGGCCCGTTCGCTTGCCTCCTCGGCCACGTACGCTCTCCCGCACGCCGCTCCGGCTCTTGACGCCCCGCTCGGGCCGGGGAGGTCTCCCTCCCCGCCTGGGGCCTGCTACGAGGCTCTCCGGCGATTACCTCGGCGGGTTCTGCCCCCGCTGGTTCGGTGCAGCATCCTCCTGTGCCTTCCCCCGCTCGCGCGGTCTCGGGCTCAGGATGTTCAGGACGCACCATCCGCCGAGCGTAGCGCGAACCTGTGGCCTCGCCTACAGCGGCTCGACCTCGAGCAGCGTGAGCCCCGGGTTTTCGCGGAGGGCGTATTGGAGGGGCCACACGCTCTCGGACAGGACAACGGGGCGGCCGTGGCGGTCGTTCACGACGAGGTAGTCACGACGCGCCAACATCCACGCGAGCCCCTTCGGATCTCCGGCGATCCAGCGGGCGAAGCGGAAGGGACTGTTGTCGAGCACCGCCTTGACGTTGTACTCGTTCTCCAGCCGGTTGAGCAGCACCTCGAACTGGAGCTGGCCGACCGCGCCGAGGTACGGGTCCTGCTCGCCGATGTCGGGCCGGATGAAGAGCTGGATCGCGCCCTCTTGCGAGAGCTGGGTGAGCCCCGCCACGAGGTGCTTGCGCTTCAGCGGATCCTTGAGCTTGACCCGCGCGAAATACTCCGGCGCGAAGCGGGGGATGCCCTCGTAGGCGAGCGGCTCGCCGACGTACAAGGTGTCCCCGATGCGGAGCTGGCCGGGGTCGAACAAGCCGACGATGTCGCCGGGCCAGGCCTCCTCGACGATATTGCGCTCCTGGGCGAGGAAGCTATGCGGCTTCGAGAGGCGAACATTCTCGCCGCTACGATGCACCTTCACGTCCATGCCGCGCACGAAGCGGCCGGACTGGACGCGCATGAACGCCACGCGATCGCGGTGGCGCGGGTTCATGTTCGCCTGGATCTTGATGATGACCCCCGTGAAGTTGTCCTCGGAGGGGTCCCGATTGGTG
>JBMOHX010000455.1:0-3136 GCA_049317625.1 Phycisphaerales bacterium | reverse complement strand
TCCCGCGGCTGCGCCGGCCCGTGCCCACGCGAAGATCGAGATCGCGCCGAGGAGCACCATCCCGATGATGAAGTGAAACACCGCGACCTTCGCGATGTCGCGAACGTCCTTTCGCATCAGGACCCAAAGGGTGCAGAAATAGAACGCCGCGCCGAGGACCGGTTCGACCACGCGGGGTCCGATCGGCAGGTCGATGCTGAGCCAGACCACACCGAGAGCGACCGCGAGGAACATGCGCGAGGCACCCAGGGCAAGATCGCCGAAGCTCTTGCCTACCAGATGGGCCGTGATGCCCAGGCTGACCAGCCCCGCCACAGTGAAGAGGGAGGTGTGGAGCAAGCTCAGGACCGCGGCAGGGAACCGCCCGCCCTTCGCGAAGACCGCCGCGCACACGCAGGCGACCACGCACACGCCCGCTCCGACTGCGCCGATGATCGCCGCGTCACCGCGGCCCGCCTCGACAAACGCGCCTCGCGCGGCGACGGCCGTGGGCTGGGGCTCGTCCTCGTCGCCGTCATCGGCGGGCCCGGCGTCGGTAAGGTCGGCGTCGTCGTCGATGGTGTCGATGAAGCGAGGGCCTTCCAGCTTTGGCGCGGGCGGTGGCGGTGGCGTGGGCGAGGGGTCTGGGGGCAGCAGCTCGTAGGCTTCGGCGTCGCCCTCGACCTTCGGGATCACTCGCGGCTTTTCGGGTTCTTCGTTGCTCATGGTTCGCTAGGGGTTGCGCACGGAGGATCGACCGCCCTTGAGAAAGTACTCCATCAGGTGGTGGCCGTCCTCGATGACAAGGTCGCTCTCCGCGGCACCGGCTTCGTTGAAGGGGCGCTGCACCACCGATCGCACCCACGCGCCCGCCATCAGGAACGGGACGGGGGTCGCGTCGTGCTTCTTGGTCGAGCAGAGGGTGAAGTGATCGGGCATGACGAGCAGACGCCAGCCGCGCGCGTTGGGATCGCGCTCGGGATCCCCGAAGGTGAGGAGCTTCTTGACGACGGGCCCGACGACGTACCGATCGATCGATTCGATCGCCGCGACCTTGGTTTTCCAGTCGCCTTGGTGCGAGGCCTCGTCGGGGGACTCGATGTGGGTGCAGAGCACATCAAAGTCGTCGATCGCGGCGGCGCTCGCGATGCCCTGCCCGCGGTAGTCGGTATCGTGGTAGCTGGTGAGCCCGGCGACGGGCAGTCGCTGCCACCCGATGTACGCCGCGATACCGGCGAGAAGGTCAACGGAGGTGATCATGCCGCCGCGAAGACCGAATCGCTCGCGGAAGGCGGGCACCTCGGGCTTGGTGCCTTGGCCCCAGATCCAGGCCATTGAGGCGATGCGCTTCCCGGCCTCGGCGCGTGCGACGTTGACGGGATGCGAAGGGAGGAACTCAGCCGAGAGCTCCATCAGCCGGCAGAGGACGCCCGCGTCGTGCGGACCTCCCCTGGGCATCTGAGGCCGCCAGACCTCACCGGGGATCGCATGCGGCGGGGTCGTCGAGAGGCCGCGGTAGGAGCGGCCGGAGGAGTCGACGAGGATGTTGCGGTAGCTGACGCCGGGGTGCAACTGGAAGCCCGCGGCGAGCGCGGGCTCGCGCTCGCTCCAGTGGGCCGCGAGGTCGCGGACGAGGGTCCGGGCTTCGGCGTCGGTGATGGCACCGGCGGAGTGGTCGAGCATGAGGCCGTCTTCGCCGCTGCCGCTGGTGGTGACGAAGTTGAGGCGGAAGATCCAATCCTGAGGGGTGAGCTTGAGGCCCAACGCCGCGGCTTCGAGGGGGGCGCGGCCGGTGTGGTAGCGAGCGGGGTCGTAGCCGAGGAGGCTCATCGAACAGACGTCTGAACCGGCCTCGAAGCCCTTCGGGGTCGTGTGTGCGCACCCGACGCGACCGAGTTCGGCGAGGGCATCCAGGTTGGGGGTCGCGGCGGCTTCGAACGGCGTGCGGCCATCGAGTTCCGGGATCGGGAGATCCGCGGCACCGTCCGGGATGATGATGACGTATTTCACGAGGACAGGGTACGGGGGCCGGGGCCGGGTCGGCGGTGTAGTGCCTTCGGGGCGAGCGTCGGCGTGATACGGGATTCGGGGTTCGGGATTCGGGATTCGGGATTCGGGATTCGGGATTCGGGGTTCGGGGTTCGGGGTTCGATGGGCGGGTGGCGGGTGTGAGGCGGGCTGTGTCCATTCGCGCCGTTGCCCGGTCGCAGCGGCGAGCGGTGAACGGAGAAGTTGGGGCTGAATGCTGCCGTGCGCCGGCCACACCTAGCATTTGCGGAGTTCGCGCGAATTGAGGCAGCTATGTCCACCATTGACACCCCCGCCAACCCTCCAGCTTCCCGGCAAGAGCGGGAGCTCATTCCTCCCGACAGTCCGCTGGCACCGTTCGTCTCGGTGAATCCGGGGCGGATGCATGGGGAGCCATGCTTCAAGGGGACGCGAGTTCCGATCCAGACGCTGTTTGACCATCTCGATTTGGACAACGGGCTCAGCGAGTTTCTTGAGGGCTTTCCGGATGTTCCGCGCGATCAAGCGGTTTCGGTGATCGGGCTTGCTTCGCGCGGCCTTCTCGAAGGGCTCCGGCGGCTGTGAAGATACTGCTGGACAACTGCATGGACATCAGGGTGAAGCGTCTGCTCGCGGGTCATGAGGTTGCGCACGCCCGAGATCAAGGCTGGAAGGACCTGGTCAACGGCAAACTCATCGCCGCCGCCGCGGCCGCAGGGTTTGCGGTGCTGGTCACGGTGGACAAGAGCATTCGCTTCCAGCAGAATCTGGGCACGCTCCCGCTGTCGGTCTTGGAGATCGATGTGATCCTGAATCGTTTCCGCGACATCGCGCCGATGGCCGGGCACTTCCCCGCGGCGTTGGAGCACACGCGGAGGTTCGCGTTCGTGAGCATCAGGCCCGACGGCGCGATCGAGTGCCTGGTGGACCGGGCGTGAGGCCGCTGAGGTGGGCCGCCAGTTCCCTCTGGCTGGCTCGCAAAGCTTCGAGGCGGCACCGGCAACGGTCGTGAGCCTGAAGCGGGCGAAGACGGGATGCGGGTAGTGGGCACAATCAGTTCCCACGACAACACCAGAGCGTGTTGTCGTGGCACCGGAGAGGCGAGCCGGAGCACAGAGGTCGGGCCGTCTACCCTCCTGCCTCTCACCCC
>JBMOHX010000454.1:0-3137 GCA_049317625.1 Phycisphaerales bacterium | reverse complement strand
GAGGTCGGCCGTGCAGCCCGTTGTGCTGCATCGGCCGTCGTGCGCCGGTCAAGCCCATCGACGGCGTGCGGGAGCGGGGCCGTGCTCCCGCGCAGAGGGGGGGGTGGGCTACGATTCGACGGACCCGGGCGCCACGGCTGGACGCGTTAGCCGAGCGCCGCGCGGGCCTCGGCGACGATCGTCGGGTTGGCGGACTGGCGCGCGGAGATCTCGCTCAGGATCGCCTTCCGTACCTCTTTAGTGCCGCGACCCCGGAACGCGTCGAACAGCGCGGGGAGGCATGCTGGGGCGAGCGAGCCGTACACAACGCCGATGCCATGGGCGTTTCGCGTGAGGTCGTCGCCTCGGTCGAGCGCTTCGTGGATCCGTTTCAGCCCCTCACCGGCCGGGTCCTCGCCGACCCAGAATGCCAACCACTCGAATGGGATGGGATCGCGGCTGTACAGCGCGGCTAACCAGGGACGCACCGATGGGTCGCGCCTCGCGAGGTTGAGCCCCCAGCGCAGCAGCTCGCGGGCGAGCCGTGCATGGTGCTCCTTCCCCGAGGCGGGGTCGTCGACCCACGGCGGCGGGTGCTCGAGCCAGGTGCGGAGCACGGGGAATGCGTCGTCACCGTAGGAGGTGAGGTAGGTGAGCATCTCGGTGCGGGTTTCGGCATCGCCGTTCTCAAATATCGAGAGGGCCGCAGCGGTGAGGTTCTTGCGCCCAGCACCATTGGCCAACCGATATGCTTCGCCGAGCATCCCCGATGGATAGGTGATCTCGTACGACGTCTGCCACGGAGCGGTGCGGTACCATGCGAGGATCGAGGCAACGGAGGAGGTGTCGGGTAGCATCTCGAATCCGAGGTGAGGGAGCAACTTCGTATCGCACGAGCAGCAGCCTCGCATTCGATTTCGTGCGGTGGTGCCAAACCCGGTGCTGCGGCCGCTCCGGCCGGGGTGCGCTGACGTCCCACTCGTGAGCGGGGCTGACCTCATGTCGCCTCGACGACCCACTCACTACCTGGACAGGCCGTCGCGGTACGGCTTTCCCGCCCACCGTGCGATGGCCGAGCCGAGCGCGGTGACCCACCCGGAGTCGGTCAGGAAGTCGTTCAGGTTATACGTCGGGTCGGAGCTGGCGTGAGCGGACAGCACGTAGCAAAGGGTCGAGCTGGTGCCGTCGGTTCGGTCCACGGCGAGCCCCCGGTGGACGTAGTCATCGAACACATAGCCACGGATGGCCGCGATGCGTTCGACCGGGTGTTCGCGTCCGAGCAGGTCGCGGAGCACGCCGTCGCGTGCGTCGATGACCTGCTGGTCTTCGTCCCAGGCTTGGATGCCGGCCTCGCTGTTGACCCAGACGATCGGCTGAATGTCATCGCAGTGGCCAAGGCGAACGCCGCGCTCGGCGATCGCGGCCGTGAGCGGGGCCACTTGCGCTTCGGGAAACGTCACCGTGATAAGCGGCTTCGCCCCTGCGGTCACATCGTATACGGTGAGTTCGCGCTTGCCGTCGGTGGTGCTGATGTCCCAGGCTGCGACGACCGCGTCGCGCCGGTTGAGCGCGTCTTCGAGGTTCATGCCGAAGCTCCTGATCTAGTGTAACGTGCCGTCGGCGCGGCCGCTGGTTTGCGTTCGGGGCGGTCGCACGCTGCGACGCCCGCCGGTCAGCGTGCCCGGGCGACCACGGCCTTGACGATGAACACGGGGATCACGGAGGCGATCGACAAGATCATCAGGGTGAAGAACGGGAAGTGCCGCCCGCCCATGAGGCCATCTTGCCAGCCGTTGATCCGCGCGCCGAACGCGAAGTCGCCGAAGCTCATCGCCGCCGATGCGGCGATGCACACGAGGCCCGCCCCGGTGAACGCGAGGTCGAACGAGGTGGGGGGGTGCGGTTCGGGCTCGGTCATCGGTGCGCTGCAGCGCGTGGGTGAGGGGGGGCCGGCGTGTTGGGCGTGGGCCGTCGCGAGGGCGCCGCTTGGCAACCAGTATCCGACGGCGCGCCCGTGCGCGAGCCGAATTGCGTTGGGTGGCGCATCGGTTGCGGTGGGGGAGGCGCGGTGGTGCGGCTTCGAGCCCCGGCGGGGGCCGCGTTAGCCGGTGGAGCGGGCGGCCGCAGGCCGAGCCACCGCAGCCGCAGGCGAGGAGGCCGAGGCGACGCCGAGCCGCGGAAGTGGCGACGGCCGGCCCGGCACGGGCGGGCCGGAACGCCCAAATGACCTCGACGGTGCGGCGCGGGGCGTGGTGACGCGGGGGCTTCGGCGTGGCGGGCCGGCGACGATCGGATTGCCTCACGCTGGCGTTGGCCTTACGTTCTGCGGGTGACGCCGGGGAGGTTCGATGAAGGTGTTTGGGACGGAGCTTCGAACGCCTGAAGACGTCCGTGACTGGCTGGGGTCGCATGGCGGGGGGCTGCCGCCAAACTATGACGGCCCCGCAGACGCGCTGCGATACGACGCCGACGACGCGGAGTTGTCGATCAAGGGGATGATCCTCGCGGTCCGGGAGGGCACACCGATGGGGCGCTCCGAGGGGATCCGGGGGCTCCGCGGGGTCGGCGGGCCGCTGGTCGATGCCTTCGTCGCGTCGGTGCTCACCGGGCCGGTTCCAACGTGGTGGAACGACAAGGACCCACTCCGAAGCGGGACATTCGCGGATCAGTTCATCTCGATGTGCCTATTCGGCGAGGCGCCGCGCCGGTTGCCGGCCGCGGTCCTCGAGCGCTCAGCGGGCACGGCCGAGGAGGAGCAGGCGCTGTTCATGGTGCTGTCGTACGACCCGAACGGTCCCGGCGTTGACCGGGTGTTGTCGTTGTTGGCGGGGGGCCAGACGTGGCCACCGCTGACGTGGCACTACGCGGCCCACTCGATACGGCAGAGCGCCCGTTGCGCTGAGCTGATGGCGGCGATTCGTCTGCGCCATGACCGGTCGGCGCGCGATGCGCTGGTGGGACGGGTGCCAGCGCTCGGAGAGTTCTGGGCGTAGTGCCGTCGTTTTAGTTGGCTCGCGCCGGCGTGGGCCTCCGCCGCGCGCGTCGGGTGGCGCCGAGCACGAGTGCGACGATCCACGCCGCCGCGCCACCGCCGGTCGCGCACCCGCACCCAGGGTCGGCATCCTCGGCGAGATCGGTGTCGTCGGCGGTGTCATCGG
>JBMOHX010000453.1:0-3144 GCA_049317625.1 Phycisphaerales bacterium | reverse complement strand
ACTCCGCATTTCCCGCCGCGCCCGGTGGCACGCCACACTCCCCACGGCCGCCGCGGATGTCGCTGGTGCGGTAGACCACATGCAGCAAGTTGTCGGGGTTTGGCCCCAACGCCGGAGCAGGCTCGATGACGATCCATGCAGCGCCCTCCACGCCCGGGTCGATGAGGGCGGAGAGGCGGCCGTTCTCGTCGAAGGAGGCCGCAACCGCCGAGTGCTCCCAACAGTCGACCGTTCCGCGGAAGGTCAGTGGCGCGGTCGGGGGCAAGGAGGTCCGACTCACCCCATCATCAACCACGATGACACAATCCGCTGCCAGCGGGGAGCTTCGAGTGAGAACGATCGTGCATTCCTCGCCCTCAATGCCGACGACCACGCTGACTCGCTGGCCATCCGGATCCCACTTTGCCTCGATCCGCGCTGATTCAGGCGTCGGGTCTTGATTCGCGGCGTGGGCTGGCCCGTTCAGGATCGCTACGCACGCGAGCGTGCCGACCATAGTGCGCTTCATGTTGACCACCCCTTTCTTACTGCAGATTTACCAACACCATCACCATCCCATTGTCATCCACGCCAGTCATCGCCTTTCCAATCACCGCGCCGTCGCAACGGGCCGCGTCCGTCGCGCGCATCGCGTGCCCCGGCTTGTCGCCCGAAGTCGTCAAACGGTCGCCCGGCTTGATCACCCCGTTGGACGCATCCGCGAACACCCACACGCGTCCCGTCATCGCGACCGGGAGCCGATCGGCACCACCGGTCGTGAGGTCGCACCCGTCCTTGCCCATCAGCATGCCGATGGGCAGGCCATTGCCCCCGGAGTACACGCCCGCCACCTTCGCGTCGTACGCCTCGGTCGCGACACGCAGCTTGCCCGGGTGGGCGGGATCGATCGAGAGGATCATGCCGGGCTTGGGTTCGATCGCTTGCCCTGGCGACGCGGCGAAAGGTTCCGCAAGGTCTGAGCCCCCGCGGATCGTGAGGCTCGGAGTAGATATGTCCCGCCGGCACCAGATCCCAGGCAGAGTCGGGTCATCCACCATCCGGATCATATCTCCACCGGGCCCGGTGCGCAGCGTCAACTGATAACCCCTCACGACGAGCGTATCGGGCTCGAGGCGAAGGTTATACGCGTTTGGATCTGCGGCGAAGAAGAGCCCTCCGTTCAGAAACACGCCTCCATAGCGGATTGCGAGCTGTTCCGATGCGCCTGCATACGTGAAGCTGTCAGGCTGGACGAAGAACTTGATTGCCGAGGAGTATCGATTTCCTGGACCAACGGTGTCTACGACCAGATCGATAGACCCTGCATTGCCGAAGGTGGGAGTATGCACACCGCTGGTGGTGCGGCCGCCCAGTCGGAAGAAGCGCGCCCCCACGACATTTGGAGGAAGATCCCCCGCTCTCTGCATTCCGCCGGACAGTTCAAGGCCAGGCTCGCTGCTGCTCGGAGCATCTTGTCTGAGTACCACCCTGGTGTTGGACCACTGCTCCGGCACGTATATCTGAATGGAGCCTTCTGGCGCTGATGTCGCAAACAGGTCGCCGCCAGGAGAATACTGAACATTGGCATTCCCGTCCCGCCATATTCTCGAGGAAGACAGTGAGTACGGCACACTCGTCACCAGCGTCCGCGGCGACAGCACCGTCCCGTTGACACTCACCTCCATGTACCGCGTCTGACCGTTGAACACGGTGGGATCAACCGGCGAGACGGGCACGTTGATGATGCCGCCGGTGATCGGCTGGTTGTTCAGCGTGATGGTCGCGCCCTGCTGCGTGCCCGCCGTCAGCGCGTCGTAGAACTTCACGATGACGTTCGCCGTCCCGTCCGCCACGCCCTCAACCTTCGCCTGGAGCGTGATCGTGTTCGTGCTCGTTGTCTGCGCCTGCGCCGCGCACGCGACCACCGCCGCGGCCGCAGCCGCGATGAACCAGCTAGATGTCCTCGCCATCGCCCGTTCCTTCCTGCCGCTCAGCGGCCGACGCCCGATTCCAAGGCCCCCGCGGCGCGTGCCGCGTCCCAAGGTTGAGGCGCAGCCGCTGGCAGAACACGGACAACAATCTGGCAACTTTCTCGGAGCATTCCGGACCGCCCCGGTCAGCCCGCACGGAATATCGCTAGAATGAGACACGTCTGTGGAGGCGTGGAACGTGGGGACGTTTGAAGACCAGCAACCGAGCGGAGGCGGAGGATCGGAAGCCGTTCCGACCGTGGGCTTCCCGCCGGAAGAACTGATCACGCGGGTCTACGTCGACCTGAAGTCCAGGGCCCGGGCCGCTCTGGCGTTCGAGCGGGCCGGCCACTCTCTGACCGCGACCGACCTCTTGCACAGCTCCTTCGACCGACTCGCCCGCCAAGGGAGCCGGTACCCCAGCGAACTCGAGTTCACGATGGCCGCCGCGGTCGCGATGAAACGCCTCTTGATCGACCACGCCCGGGCACGCAACGCGGAGCGCCGAGGAGGTGGCCGAACCCGGCTCTGCATCGACGCGATCGAGGAACCGCAGGCCAGACCCGGGTTGGGGGTCGGGCGGCCCTGCACCGAGATCGCGCTCGCGGCTGCGATCGACGCGCTCGAAGCCGTCGATCCGTTCGGCCACCGCGTGGTGATGCTCCGGTACTACGCGGGTAAGTCGGTAGAGGAGACCGCGGCTGCTCTGGGCGTGAACGGCAAGTCCGTCACGCGGGCCTGGACGGTGACGCGCCTGTGGCTGCACGACCGGCTGAAGCATGCCGAGGGTGCATGACGAGCGACAACGGTGAGCGTGATCCTCTGGTCGAGCAGCGGGCGATGCGCGTCGCCGCGGAGCTGCTGGGGTGCCCGGCGGACCAGCGCGAATCACTGATGCGGACGTTGGTCGGAGCTGATGCCTCTCTCGAATCGCGCGTGCGGGCGCTCCTCGACGCCGAGCCCTTCATCGACGGGTTCCTCGAGACGCCGCACGGCCCGAGCCGTTCGCGCCTGGTTGCGGAAGGCGCCGTCGTCGCCGGGTGGGTGATCGGCGAGTTGCTCGGCGCCGGGTCGACCTCCGAGGTCTACGCGGCGGTCCGAGCCACGGACTCACAAACCGCTGCGCTCAAGGTCTTCCGAGTGCCCGCCGCCTCGGGCCGGCACTCGTCCCGCACCGAGGACGAGATCGCGACGG
>JBMOHX010000452.1:0-3157 GCA_049317625.1 Phycisphaerales bacterium | reverse complement strand
GTCAGCGCGTGCGGCAGCGCGTACGACACCGTGGTCTCGGTCCGCAACGGCAGCTGCACCGGCACCCAGGTCGCCTGCAACGACGACTCCTGCGGCCTCAGCTCGCAGCTCACCTTCGCCGGCGTGGCCAACACCACCTACTACATCCGCGTCGCCGGTTACCAGGGTCTGACCGGCGCGTACTCGCTCGTCATCAACGGCGGCAACGGCGCCGTTCCTCCCAGCAACGACGACTGCGCCAACCGCATCGGCATCGGCCTGGGCGCCACCGCCTTCTCCAACGTCGGCGCAACGACCGACGGCCCCACCCACGTCCTCTGCAACTTCTTCGGTAACAACAACATCACCAACGACGTGTGGTTCAACTACCCCTGCTTCACCACCGGCAACCTCACCGTGGACACCTGCGGCGCTTCCTTCGACAGCAAGCTCGCTGTCTACTCCTCCAGCGGCTGCACCAACTACGAGGCCCGCATCCTCGCCTGCTCCGATGACGTCTGCGGCAACAACGCCACCGTCACCATCCCCGTCACCGCCGGCCAGAACTACACCATCCGCGTCGGTGGCTTCGCCGGCGCCGTCGGCTCCGGTAACCTCAACCTCACCCTCGTCGTCCCGCCCTCTTGCTCCTGGCAGGCCGACGGCTGCTTCGCCGACTACAACAACGACAGCTCCATCGACGGCGACGACGTGATCGCGTTCTTCGCCGACTGGGACAGCGGCAACCCGTGCGCCGACTCGGCCGGTGACGGCGTCGACGGCGACGACGTGATCGCCTTCTTCGGCTCGTGGGACTCGAACGGCGCCGGCTTCCCCGGCTGCTAATCACCCCTTCGACCGCCTCAGCTCAACTCCCCCCCCCCCGCGGTCCCGCGGAGGGGGTTTTTCTTTTTGGGGTCGACGCCGGCCCCCGCGCACACCAAGTGTTTCCAACGGAAAGAGCTCACATTCGACCGGCCTGGGTTCGATTTTGCTTCAGATTCTCGGATTCCCGCTCCAGTCTGAAACGCGGGGTGCCCCCACGACGAAAAACCCCGTGGTCGCGCCGAGACCCCGTAGTTCTCGGCCCCACCGAACTCTTACGGAACTGTTGCAGGACGTGGGTTCTCAAGGTATCTTGGTGTGGGGATTCACGTTCTCGTGGTATCGGTCCGTTCCAAAGGCGTGCGCGTTCGCATCGCGTTGAGGCACCCGTTGCGCAGAAAGGTTTGTTCATGAACTCATTCGGTCTGACCCTTGGTCGTGTTGTCTCTCCCGCACTCGCCCTGTTTGTCGCCGCGGCGGCTCACGGTCAGTGTGCGAACGCTGTCCCCGGCCCCGACGTCATCGTCGGTGATATCGCTGATGTGGATCATCACACCGCGGCTGGCCCGGTGAACGGCAAGCGCGCGTACTCCTTCGGCACCACCTCCTGCAACCTCGGTCTGCTCCCCCTCCACTGGGACGACACCACCAACATCTACCCCGTCATCTCCCAGAACATCTATCGCCTCAAGGACGGGCGATTCGAGCAGCTCGGCCAGTCGTGGCTGAAGCACGGCTTCTGCGCCCTCCAGGGCACGGTCTGCTGCAACTGTCAGCCGGGCGGGACCTGCGATGACCTCTACCCCGGGTGCTCCGACCCCTACGGCGCCGGCCTCAACGGCTCCCAGGGCGGCCTCGGACCCAAGTTCGAAATCGACGCCGCCGCCGGCTTCATCCCGCTCAACTGGACCGTCAACGGCGTCGTTGAGCCGGGCGATACCTCGCAGACCATCTACAAGCGCCTCCAGGCCCCCCAGGCCGACCTCGCGAACCCGGGCGCGCTGTACTTCTTCGCCTCGACCTATGTCCAGCCCCAGGACACCGAGTACGGCAACGACAACAACAGCCAGTCGTACCGGCGCGTCACCGTCAACCCGACGACGTTCAACATCACGCTGAACGACATCACCCAGCGTGGCCGCAACGCCATCCAGGCGTGGCGCGACCACGGCCTGGGCATCAACCAGCCGGACACCTCCGTCGCCATCAACACCGTCCTTGACCCCTCGACTCCCCCGCACGACAACCAGACCCCGTTCTGCCCCGGTGTGGCCGACGGCGGTGCGTTCCTCCTCGGCTCGAAGGTCACCGACCTCGGCAACGGCATGTACCACTACGAGTACGCCCTCCAGAACCATAACAACTACCGCAACGGCGGCGCCTTCCGCCTCGCGCTCCCCGCGGGCGCGATCGTGACCAACGCCCAGTTCCGCGGCGTGCCCTACCACTCCGGCGAGCCCTTCAGCAACACGCCTTGGGGTGTTGAGATCTCCGATCTCGAAGTTCGCTTCCACTCCCCCGAGACCTTCGCGCAGAACCCCAACACCAACGCGCTGCGCTGGGACACGATCTACAACTTCCGCTTCGACTGCAACGTCCCGCCCACCGCGGGCGGCCTCGCGACGATCGACCTCTTCCGCCCCGCCTCCACCACCGGCCCCGACTCCCTGACCGTCCCCGGCCACATCCCCTCGTCCTCGGGCGCCACCCCCTACTCGCCCCCCAACAACAACTGCGCCAATGCCACCAACCTCCAGGAAGGCATCACCTACTTCAACAGCACCAACGCCACCACCGACGGCCCCGACGAGCCCGGCAACTGCACCAACCTCGGGTACTCCCAGATCGACAACGACGTCTGGTTCAAGTGGACCGCGCCCTCGAACGGTGACATCACCGTCGACACCTGCGGGTCCTCGTTCAACACCAAGATCGCCGTCTACACCAGCTGCCCCACCGCTTCCAACTCCGCGATCGCCTGCAACGACGACGGCAGCGGCTGCTCGCTCGGGCTCCAGACCAGCGACTTGACCTTCACCGGCGTCGCGGGCACCACGTACTACGTCCGCGTCGGCGGGTTCAACGGCGCTACCGGCGCCGGCCGGATCAAGCTCACGCCCCCGACCTTCACTCCCCCGCCCCCGCCTCAGCCCCCGGCCAATGACGTGTGCGTGACGGGTGCCCGCTGGATCGCCGATGGCCAGACCATCACCGGCAACACCTCGCTCGCCACGAACGACGGAACCGCGACCTGCGGCAACTCGACCACGGCCCGCGACGTGTGGTTCAAGTACCGCCCCCTCGTCGGCGGCACCGTCGTCGTCACCTCCTGCGGCAGCACCGTCAACACCGT
>JBMOHX010000451.1:0-3162 GCA_049317625.1 Phycisphaerales bacterium | reverse complement strand
ATCCCGGGCTTCGGCCACCGCATCTACAAGGCGTACGACCCCCGCGCGACGCACCTCAAGGTGCTGGCCAAGCAGCTCGCGCAGGACACGGGGAACATGGACCTGTACGACAAGTCCACGCAGATCGAAGCGGTGATGAACCGCGAGAAGGCGGCCAAGGGCATCTACCCGAACGTCGACTTCTACTCGGCCACCACGTACCACTGCATCGGCCTGCCGCTGGACCTCTTCACCCCGATGTTCGTGCTCTCGCGCGTCGGCGGCTGGGCGGGCCACATCATCGAGCAGCTCGGCGACAACCGTCTCTTCCGCCCGGACGTGGACTACAAGGGCCTGCACGACCAGCGGTACGTGCCGATGGCGCAGCGGTAAGCGGTACATCGCGGCAATCGCAACATCGGTACGCGCAACGCCGCTGAGGCGTCTGAGGGTGCGTCCGCGCGCACCGATAGCCCGCGGCCCCTGAGCGGGTCCGCAGGCCGCGGCGGCGTGCCGGGCGTTAGCGCCCCCCGTTGTCCCAGAGGGCAAAGAACGCGATCAGGTCGTCGCCGTCGACACCGCCGTCTCCGTTGAGGTCGGCGAGCGAGTCGCTCTGATCCCAGAGGGTGAAGAACAAGATGACGTCGTCGCCATCGACGCCGCCGTTGCCGTCGAAGTCGGCGAAGTTCCAGACGATCTCGATACCGTCGTCGAGCAAGTGATACGAGTAGCTGCCCACCGCGGTGACGGCGAGCGAGTACGACGCGAAGTCCCCGATGCGGGAGCTTCCCTGAACGCTCGCGATGCGGACCTCGGGGAACCCCAAGGCCGGATCGAACCCCTCTACGTGCTCAAGGTTCAGCGTGCCCCCGAGGTTGAGCGACCCCGCGGCGACGAGCGTCGCCGAGACTCCGCCCGCGCCGACCTGCGACGTCAGCACGCCGGTCGCGGTCTGGGTGTAGTCCCCACCCGCGGTCACCACGGCGGTCGGCGAGAGGACGAGCACCCCGCCGTTCTCGATCGATCCGCCGACGAGCAGGCTCGACCCGGTCACGGTCACCGAGCCAGTGATCGCGAGCGAACCGATGACCTGGAGCGTGGCCGCGTTGATCCCGAGCGTCCCGGAGACTATCAGGCTTCCCACGGTGACAGAGGACTGCCCAAGGTCCACGAGGAACCCTGCCGGGATGTCGACAGTTGAGGCTGAGCCGGGGAGCACATCGCCCGTCCAGTTCAACGGGTCGTTCCAATCGGAAGTCCCCGCGTCACCGTCCCACGTCGAAACCGGCGAGGTGCCGACGATGAAGGAGAAGACGAAGTCGTCGCCGCCGACGCCGTCGCCGTTGCCGTCGAGAATGTGGCCGATGTCGTTGGCGACGCCGGCCCCGTTGATCGTGAGGCGATACTCGCCTGCGGGGAGCACGCCGGTGTTCCCACCCTCAGCGGGCACGTACAACTCCATGACCCCGGAGATCAAGTTACGGAGCACCACAACCTGACTGCTGTTGTAGACCACACCTGTTGTGACGTTCAGGAGTATGACGTCTGCAGTCGTGAGCGAGTCTGAGGTGCTCTCATCGAACCCGACGCGAACGACCGACGCACCCGCTGTCGTGTCCAGCGAGGCCGCCACGATGCTGATGACGTCCGGCGTAGTCGACGAGTCAACGATGGAAACGTCGGCCTGCTGCTGAGTTCCGATCGCGTAGCCATCGCCAGCGAGCACGCCGACACGCAACGTCTCGTTCGACTCTGCGACGCCGTCATCCAGCACACGGACCACCAAGATTGCCGAGTTCCGTCCCGCGGGAATCACAATCGAAGGCCCGACCGCCTCGATGTCGTCACCGGCGGTGACAAAGCCCTGGCCGCCCTGGATTCCCACGTTGACCGCGAGGGCGTTCGCGTTGAATCCGGTTCGGAAGACTTCGAAGGCAGCCGCGAGCCTGCCGCCCTCGCGAACAACCGTCGTCAGTCTCCGAACGCCGACGACCGTCGGGGCCGGTTCGCCGCCAACTTCGACAACGGTCTCCGCGGGGGACTGGCTTGTCACGCCCGCTCCGTCGTCCGCAAGAGCGTAGAACGAGTAACTTCCAGCGAACAAGCCCGCGTTCAGGGTGAGCGACCAGCCATCGCCGGAGATGCCATCCATCCCGATCAACGTGTCGTCGTTCGCGTGGCCTGGCGTATCGGTCTGAAGGCCCGGCACCCCGTTGCTCTCACGATAGAAGAGCACACGGCTCGTCCATGGGTCGACGCCCTGCGCCGTCAGGGTTACCGTGCCGCCGAAGGTGACACTCGCGCGGCTGGAGACGAGGGCCACGATCGCCGGAGCCGTTCGCCGCTGGCCGTGGTTGACGTCGGCGACGCTCGCTCCGCCCGCGGCCGAAATGCCAATCGCCCCGCCGTCGACGCCATTGGTCCCGGTCCACCCCGCGGCGGCCTGGGCCCGGATGAACTGCTGGCCCGGAGCGACATTCGTCAGCGTGTACGAGCCGTCAGGCTCGGTGAGCACCGAAAGCTCGTCGAGATCGAACTCGCCGTTCACGTTTCGATCAACAAACACCAGAACGCCGGCACGCCCGCCCTCGGTTCCGTTCTGTTGGCCGTTGATGTCATCGTCCTGGAACACCCTGCCGCTGACTGAGACAGGCCGGGCGATGGAGAAGTCCACGCCCGACAGGATGGTGGCGGCCGAGAGGACCGAAGTTCGGCGATCCGGACCTGTCGCGACCCAGCCGGCTGCGCTGAGCAGCAGCAGTCGATAGCTGCCCGCTAAGAGCGAGGGGTGGGTGTAACGACCGTCTGTGCCGGTGATGGCGATCGGCTCGTCCAAGCCGATGACGTTGTCGTTGTTGAGATCGATGCCGACTTGCTGCCCGGCGAGAAGCTCCTCGCCGGTACCGCGGATGCCGTCGCCGTTCACGTCGTCAAAGACAAGGCCTTCGATCGTGCCTCGCTGGTTGCTGGGGGCGTCGAGAATAACGCATTGGGCCGAAGTGATCCCAATCGAATACAGGCTCGACGGGTTGATGCTGACTCCCAGCAACTCCGCGCCCTCGGCCTCGTTCGCATCCCCAAGCGGGAGAAACTCGACGATCTTGCTGGTCTCGCCCGCACCAAAGTAAACGGACGTGGGCGCAGCCAGCCCGTCAACACCGACGTAGTCCACGCCGTTGGTCC
>JBMOHX010000450.1:0-3163 GCA_049317625.1 Phycisphaerales bacterium | reverse complement strand
CGTCGAAGGCGATGCAGATGCCCGTCGCCGCGCTCACCACGCCGCCGGACCCGAAGGCGTTGCTCTCGGCGTTTGTCCCCGGCAACGAGGCGCTGGTGCTCGCGGCCCGTCTGACCGGCAAGGTGAAGAGCGCGTTCCCGAACGGGAAGCCCGCCGCCGAGGGCGAAGCCGCGGCATCGGGAGGTGACTCGTTGAAGGAATCAGCCGAGTCGATCAACGTGATCCTGATCGCCGACACGGACATGCTGTCGGACATGTTCTGGACCCAGCAGGACCGGCTCTTCGGCCAGGTGCTGAAGATCGCGGACAACGGCGATCTGATCTCCAACGCGATCGACAACCTCTCGGGCAACGCGGACCTCATCTCGCTCCGCGCCCGCGAGAGCGCCTTCCGGCCGTTCACGCGGGTCGAGGAGATGCGCCGGGACGCCGCGAAGAACCTGCTCGAGCAGCAGAAGAAGGTCGACGAGGAGATCGTCAACGCGGAGCGCCAGTTGCAGGAGATGCAGGCCGCGCGCGGGGAGAATGCGAGCAAGCTCGTGCTGACCCCCGAGCAGCAGAAAGCGATCACCGAACTGCAGGCCAAGCTCGCGTCGTCGCGGCGCGAACAGCGGCGTCTGAAGCTTGAGCTAAACAAGGACATCGAGTCCTTGGGCGCGACGCTCAAGGTTGTCAACATCGGGATGATGCCGGCCCTGGTCACCCTGGCGGCGGTGGCGTTGTCGATCGGGCGTAGGACGCGGCGTGCCGCCAAGTCCGCTTGAGAACGTTGGGAGCCACGACATGAACAACAAGAACCTCGCGATCCTCGCCGCCGCCACGGCCATCGTCGCCGGCGCGGCGGTGGTGATGAACAAGTCCCGCTCGACGACGCCGTCAGAGATTTCAGACGGCGTTGACACGTCGGCGCCGCTGCTTTTCCCCGACCTCGCGGGCAAAGCGCCGAGCATCGCGAAGGTCTCGCTGAAACAGGGGGCGATCGAGATCGCGCTGAGCAAGGTCGGCGAAGAATGGGTGCTCTCGAGCAAGTCCGGCTTTCCTGCGAAAGTGAAGAACGTCTCGGACGTGGTCTCGTGGGCGGCCCAGGCCCGTAAAGCGCAGGAGAAGACGAGCAAGAAGGACCTCTACGCCAAGCTCGGCGTGGAAGACCCGGCACAGCCTGAAGCCAAGTCCATTCTTCTGACGCTCACCGACTCCGGCGGCGCGCCGCTCGCGAGCGTGATCGTCGGCAACGCAAGCGGCGCGGGTCGCTTCGCGCGGCTCCCCGATGCGGCGCAGTCGTACCTCGCCTCGGGCAGCGTCGACATGTCGATCAACCCGATGAGCTGGGTGGACACGAAGGTCGTGCAGCTCGCGTCGGCGCGGCTCGCGGGCGCGTCGTTTACCGTCCCCAACCCCGCGGGCGGTGAGCCGCTGGTCACGGTGATCAAGAGGACCGATCCCAACGACAACAAGTTCGTCATCGAGAACATGCCCGCCGGCCGCAAGGTGAAGGACGAGTACGTCGCCTCTCGCGCGGCCCAGTGCCTCGCGTTCGCGGATTTCGAGGACGTGCGACCCTTGGCCGAAGTCTCCTTCGATTCGCCGCAGGCGTCGAGCGCCGAGTTTCGGACGCTGGATCACCTGGTGATCCGCACCAAAACGATCGAGCACGAGGGCAAGCGCTGGAGCACGTTCGCCGCGGCGTACGAGCCGCCCGCCCCCGCCCCGGTGCCGAGCGAGGTGCCGGCAGCGACCCCCGCGGCCAACGGCGCGGCGAGCATCGAGGACCCGGCCACCCCTGCGCCCGCTCAGCCGGCCGCGGAAACCGCGAAGGAAGACCCTAAGGCCGCGGAGGTCAGGGCTGAGGCCGAGGGGTTGAACAAGCTCTTCGCGAAATGGGCCTTTGTACTCCCCGAGTTCACGACTTCGCGCCTCCAGACCAAGCCGGAAGACCTGCTGGCGGCCCTGGAAGGCGCGACGGAGGGCCCTTCTGGCCCTCGGCCGGGGGGTTGAGCCTGCGGGGGGCGGCTGTCGCTATTGAAACTGAGTCTCAACTGCGCTAGACTCTGGCGAGCCTGATTGCATACTCTAGAGTCCGCAATGACCACCCCCAACCCACTGCATAGGCCGCTGACGCAGCTTCCTCCGGGCCAAACCGCGATCGTGCGGGAGACCCGGTTGGACGCTCGGGACGCGGCGTTGCTGCGGGCGATGGGGCTGCGGCCCAACGCCACCGTGCGGATCTGCCGCTTGGGTGAGCCGTGCATCGTCGAGGTCCTCTCTGGTTCCGGGGAGGGCGGATGCAACGGCCCGGGCGGGTGTTGGTGCAGGATCGGTCTCTCGAAGCCGCTGGCCCTTGGGGTGGTGGTGGAGCAGACCGACAGTTGCACCGGACCCGGGTGCAGCGACGACGGGCGCGGGGCCTAGGCCTGTGGCCGGCGCGAGCGAGGAGACGCCCGTGATCCGGGTCGCGTTCCTCGGGAACCCCAACACCGGAAAGACGACACTCTTCAACCGGGTGTGCGGTCTGCGGCACAAGACAAGCAACTATGCGGGGACGACACAGGAGGCCCGGCTCGGGCGGCCCAAGGACGTCGAGGGGCTACCGCCGACGGAGATCATCGACCTGCCCGGGGTGTACTCGCTGGAGCTGGACCAGAGCGAGAGCGAGATCTGTCGGCGCGTGCTGGCGGGGGACCTTGCGCCCGAGGGCGAGCTGGCGCGGGCGCCAGATGTCGTGTGCGTTGTGGCGGATGCGACGAATCTCGGGCGGAACTTTCTGATGCTGGGGGAAGCGCTGCGGCGTCGGCTGCCGACCGTGCTCGTGCTGAACATGTGCGACATGGCGGGCCGGATGGGCGTGGAGATCGATGCGCCCGGGCTGAGCCGCGAGCTGGGGTGTCCGGTGGTGCGGGTGTGCGCGCGGAGCGGCGAGGGGTGCGAGGCGATGCCCCGGGCGATGGCGGAGGCGCGGGTCTCCCGCACGACGCCGCCGGGATCGGTGGAGGGGTTGGAGGCGTGGGCGGATGCGATGTGCCGGGCGCACGTGAAGCGGGTCGGCGAGGGGCGCGACCGGATGACGGACCGGCTGGACCGGGTGTTTACGCATCCGGTGCTGGGGTTGTTGGTGTTCGGGTTGGTGATGTCGGGCGTCTTCTATGGCATTTTCACGGTGGCGGCG
>JBMOHX010000449.1:0-3165 GCA_049317625.1 Phycisphaerales bacterium | reverse complement strand
CTCGCGCCCGTCGAGAGATTTTTCACGGAGTTGCAGCGCGTCCGCGCCGCCATCGATCGCCCGCTTTGCGGTTTCCAGCCACGGCATCGCGCAGAGGGACTCGGTGAGCAACACGCAGAGCGTCGGTTGGTGCCGGTGCCCGGTGCCCAGCGGCACGAGAAGCCTGCGCTCCAGGTCGTACGCGCGGTACCGCATGGACTCGAAGCCCGTCGAGTGCCCCGCGCCGAGCGCTTTCGCGGCTTCTTCGATCGCGCGGAGTGCTTCGGTCAGTCTGCCGAAGTTGGCGGCGGCCAGGCCCGGCGCGCCGTCTCGCTCAAGCTCGGACGCGGTGGAGACTCCTGTCCCCACGTCCCCAGGAGTGTCGCGGACCGCCACCAGCGCCGCGTGGTCCACCGGGAGCCGCTCGAGCGCCGCGCGAAGGTCGTGGCGCAGCGTTTTGAGCGCCGCGCACAGCTCCGAGTCGTTCAGCACGAACCGCGCGAGGTCCTCGACCACGCGGAGCGCCTCGCGGGCCCGGTTGGCGTTGGCGTCGATCATTCTGGTGAGTGGGGCCATCAACCCAAGCGTATGGGGCGGGACAAACGCTTCCGAGGGGCAGAGAATGTCATCTATGAGTGACGACGGTACTTTCGAGATGGTCGACCCGAACCCCGGGGTCCCGCGCGGCATCCCCGGGAAGGTGCGCGTCTGCGAGGACGTCTACGCGACCCTCGACGCCGCGGCGGCGGAACTCTTCCTCGCCGCAGGCGCGGCGGCGGACCAGCGCGGCGCGTTCCACTTGGGTGTGTCGGCGACGCCCCTCACGCTCAGGCTGCTGCGTCAGGTGCTGATCGATCCGACGGTGCGTTCATTCCCCTGGAAGCAGACGAATGTGTGGATGACGGAGAACTCGGGGGCGGATGATCTGCGCGAACTGCTGCTCGACCACAGCGGCATCGCATCGAAAAACCTGCACGTTCTGGATTCCGGCGATGATCGCCTCGACCAGGCCGGCGAGCAACAGTTCAAGGAAGTCCTGCTCGCTGGGCCCGCCAGCGCCGGGCTGGACGCGGTGCTTCTCGGGCTTGACGGCGGATGGGCGCGGCTGAAGCACGCGGAAAGCCAGGATGGAATCTACTTGGCCCGCGACGGGGCCGTATGGTTGCACGAACGGTTCGTCACCGGCGCGGCCCGCCTCTTCCTGCTCGGCTCGGGTCCCGAGGCCTTCAAGGTCGCGGCGGGGGCGGCGGCGGTCGCGCGGGGCGAGCCCGGGGTCGGCCTCAAGTCTGATCTGGTTCATCTGGCCGCGGAGCGTTCGCGGTGGTTCCTGGGCGCCGATGGGGAAACGACTCTTTGATCAATCTCTCTGTCAGACCCAACGCGCACGTGCAGTATCGGGTGAGGTACGAGGACGACGAGCTCCTGGTGGTCGAGAAGCCGGCGAAGCTCGTGACCCAGCCGGGGCTCGGGCACGAGGAGGACACGCTGCTCAACGGGCTGTTCTTCAAGTGCGGGGCGACGCTCCAGAATCTCGGGAAAACTAGAGATTTTGGACTGCTCCACCGCTTGGACCGCGAAACCAGCGGGCTGCTGGTGGTGGCCTTGCGGGCCCGCACCTACGACCGCCTCCGCGAGATGTTCGAGCAGCGGGAGATCGCCAAGTACTACTGGGCCGTTGTGCAGCCTCCGCCCAACCGACCCACCGGAGTGATCCGCCGACCCATCGCCGAGTACGAGGCCGACGACCGGCGCGTCCGCAAGCTCGCGCGGGTCAGCTCGGGAGGGAAGCCCGCGGTGACCGCCTACCGGGTGCTCAACGCGTCGAATCTCGGCGCGGTCATCGAATGCCGCGCGGTCACCGGGCGTTTGCACCAGATCCGCGTACACATGGAGTCAATCGGCAGCCCGATCGTGGGCGACGGGCTGTACGGCCCGCGCGTCGCGAACGCCGGGCGGCTCGCGCTCCACGCGCACCGGCTCAAGTTTGTCCATCCGGCGACCGGCGTCGTTGTGGACGTGGACTCTCCATGGCCCAAGGACCTCAAAGCCGCGATCTCGCGACTGCGCCTGCAGCGTCCGGAAACCGTCGCCTCAACGGGGGTCGAGCGCCCTGAGAAAGTCGACAGTGACGCGGTTCTCGATGAGGATCCCGGCGTCGGTGAGGACCAGGAGTAGCGGGTCGTCGGTCATGTTGCCCTGGGCGACATGCCGGTCGCGCACACGCCCCACTCGCTCCGACACACCCTCCCCCAGCCCGGCGGACGCGCCGAGCACCTCTGCGAGCGGGATGCCCTCGGCCAGCCGCAACCCGGTCATGAGCCGCTCTCCCAACGCGCGGCGTTGGTCCGAAGGCTCGTGATCGGTCGCGAACGAGAGGCCGTCGAGTTCGAGGGAGAGGTAGTCGTCCAGGCGCGGGAGGTTCTTCCAGCGGTGGCCGGCGACGTGGGCGCTCGCGGACGGCCCCGCGGCGAGCCATTCTTCCTGCCGCCAGTACGCGAGGTTGTGGAGGCACTCGTGGCCCGGGGCCGCGTAGTTGGAGACCTCGTACCTGCGCAGCCCTGCGTCCCGCAGAAGCTCGGCGGTCAGCAGGAACATGTCGACTTCGGTGTCTTCGTCGGTAGGGGCGAACTCGCCCTTGGCGAGCCGGGACGTCATCGCGGTGTTGGGTTCGTAGGTCAGGTTGTAGCAGGACAGGTGCCGGGTGCCGAGCGAGAGCGCCCGGGTGAGGTCCGACCGCCAGTCGTCGATGGTCTGGCCGGGGATGGCGTAAATGAGGTCAATCGAGTCGCGGCGGATCCCGGCGCGGCGGGCGAGGTCGAGGGCGACCGGCACTGACTCGGGGTTGTGCCATCGTTCGAGGGTCTGAAGGTGCCGGGGGTCAAACGACTGCGCGCCCATGCTCACCCGATCGACCCCACCGGCGGCGAGGACTGCCATCAGCTCGGCGGTCACCGTCTCCGGGTTGCACTCCACCGTGAACTCCTGGAGTTTGGTGAGGTCGAAGCGGGAGTGCAGGTGGTAGAGCAGGTCTTTCCAAAGTTCGGGGGCCAGCAGGCTGGGGGTTCCGCCCCCAACGAAGATGGTGCGGATCGGCCGGGGATCGAAGCGGGAAAGGGCTTCCAGCTCGCCTTTGAGGCGTTCGACGAACTCCGGCTGCCGGGATCGCGTATCAACGATGCTGTAGAA
>JBMOHX010000448.1:0-3210 GCA_049317625.1 Phycisphaerales bacterium | reverse complement strand
CGCGGTGCACATCCCGCTGGACGAGATCGAACGTCGGCACGACGAGGTGGAGCCCGAGCCGGGACAGGCGGTCGCGGTGATCTGCCACCATGGAGTGCGTTCGATGCGGGCGGCGCTTGCGCTGCGGGCGTTGGGCGTGCAGGGCTGTCTGTCGGTGGCTGGGGGCATCGAGGCGTGGAGCCTTGCGGTGGACTCCGGGGTGCCTCGGTACGAGCGGGCGGGCGGGGTGGTGCGGCCTTTGGGGTGACACTGTCCTGACCGGTGTCGGCGGGATGAATCTGGGCGCAATCAGCTGGCACGACAACCCGCGGCGGGTTGTCGTGGCACCGGTCGACGGGTACAGGTGTCGCTGAAACCGCTTCGGTTTCAGTGGGATGATCCAGAGTCTCGCGTCGCCGCGGGACCCTCAGCACATTCAGTTCCCACGACAACCCGCGGCGGGTTGTCGTGGCACCGGGGAAAAAAACAACCCCCGAGGCAACGCGCCTCGGGGGTCTTGGGTCAGGCTACGAAACTTGAGAACTGGACAGAGGACTGATTAGCAGCCGGGGAAGCCGATGCCACCCGCGTCCCACGCGCCGAAGAAGGCGATCACGTCGTCGCCGTCGGTGCCGGTGCTCGCGTCCGCGTCGGCGCACGAGGCGCCCGCATCCCAGTCGGCGAAGAACGCGATGACGTCGTCACCGTCGATGCCGCCGCTGTTGTCGTAGTCGGCGAAGCAGCCGTCGGCCTGCCAGGCGCAGCCGCCGCCGCAAGCAACCCACAGGACGTTCACCGTGCCACCGATGGCGAAGCCGTTGTCGCCGGCGGTGGAGCGGAAGTGCCAGCGGTTGGTGCCGATGTCCTGGCCGTTGTAGGCGTGCGCGACGTAGTAGGTACCAGCGGGCAGGGCGAGCGTGGTGCCGTCGAACACGAGTTCGGGGGCGTTGCCGGTCGGGGCGGTCGAAGAGCCCATGAGGGCGCCGAAGGAGTCGTAGACGGCGACGGTGTTGCCGAAGGAGTCGGAGCCGAGCATGTCGAAGCCGACGGGCTCAGCGGCGGTGGCGGGGTTGCAGGTCGTGACCTTGTACCAGTTGACCTGGTAGGGCGCGAAGTCGACCGCGGCGATCGGAGCGCCGGGGACGGTGATCGGGCCGCCGGTATCGAGGTCGGTGGTGATGGGCGGGAGGACGGAGGCCGCGGCGGGGGTGCCGTTCACGTTGGTGTTGAAGCGGAGGGTGAAGGTGCCGCCAGCGGAGGTCGAGGCAACGCCCCAACCGTCAGCGAAGGTGGCGTCGGCGGGAGCGACGGCGACGTCGTACTCGCCGGCGGGGAGGCCCTGGCTGCCGACGAGGTAGTTGCGGCCGTCATACTGGCTGCCGTCGCCGACAGCGGCGCGGCGGCCGATGCCGAAGGAGAGCTGGCTGTTCGTGCCCGAGCCGCCGTCGCGGTCGAAGGCAACGAGGTCACCAACGCTGCTGAAGACAGCGATGGCCACGTCGGTCGCGGAGCCTTCGGTGTCGGCATCGAGGAACTGGGTGAAGGGGTCGGTGGCGTCACCGTTCAGGGTGATGGTGTACCACTTCACGCCGCCGGTGGCGACGGAGCTGCTGCTCGAGGTCACGCCGTCCGCGAGGGCGGGGAGGATTTCGCGGGTCGGGCGGGGCGGGGCGTAGCCGGTGCCCTGGAGGGCGACGTAGGTGCCGCGGCGGCCGCCGCCGCTGAGGGTGCCGCCGGAGACGGCGTTGATGGCGGAGTTGGCGACAACGCCGGCGTAGTAGCCCTGAACGTTGGTCGTACCAACGACGTTGCCGGTGTTGTTGGCGCGACGCATGACGGCGTGGCCGTCGGCGGGAACCGTGAGGGCAGCGTCGGTGAAGAGCTCGAGCTTGCAGCCGACGAGGCGGTCGACGCCGATGAAGGCGTCGGTCAGCGTGACGTTGCCGGTGAAGGTCACCGGGTCGGCGTAGAACAGACCAGCGCCGGCGCCAGCGGCATAGCCGGCACCGATGTTGAGGTTCCACACCACCGGAGCGCCGGCGCCCGTCGTGGGATCGTTGACGGGGGTGACGACCGTCTGGAGGGTGGTGTCGTAGGTGTCGTAGAAACTGACCTTCATGTAGAGCTGATCGGAGAAGCCGACGGCCGGGATCCAAACGCCCCAGGCGATGCCGTTGACGACCACGTCGCCGGTGGCGCCGGGGCCGCCGAAGACGACGTCATCCATCGCGCCGCGGGAGTTGACGGGGCCGGCGAAACCGCCGCCGGTGTCAGCGCCGATGCCCGGGTCGTACACCACCAGGTCGACGCGCTCGCCGTAGGTGGTGCGGGCGTAATCGCCGCCCTGAATGTCGTTCAGCGTGATCGGGCGAGCGGCGGGAAGGTTCGCCGTGTCGTCCGAGGTCTGCGCGAACGCGGCCGGCGCGACGCACGCGCCAGCGGCCAAAACCAGAAGCAATCCGTTCTTCATATCAATACCCCTTTCACATTCCGGCTGAACCCGATTCTCTCGTTTCAGCTCGACACACACCCAGGCTGCTGTCCGCCCGGTTCGACATCCAAGAACGATCCGCGAACGTTCATGCGGACCGTGTAGGGCTGACCGTTGACGAGGTTGCGCACGACGATGCACTCGGTTTCCTTGCCGCGATCCTGCCGCGATATCACCCGGTAAAACGCCGTGT
Organism: Phycisphaerales bacterium; assembly: GCA_049317625.1. Classification (GTDB taxonomy): domain Bacteria; phylum Planctomycetota; class Phycisphaerae; order Phycisphaerales; family UBA1924; genus JBEIUO01. The sequence continues at coordinate 547 of JBMOHX010000448.1, read as the reverse complement.
GCCGCTCATACCAGGTCCGTAGCGTGGCGCGGTCTGCCGCAGACACTTCCAGCGCGCCTGCCAGGATGTCTATCGCGCCCAAGCCCGACCACGCGGTGCTTTCCTGGCAGATGAAATCGTCGGTGACCCCGATGGTTGCCTTTTTGTCGTGCTTGCGGACGTAATTGGCGAAGCTCCCCCGAAACAAGTAGGACTTTGTGCCCAGCCAGACAAGCTTGCACTTGATATCCCAGCCAAAGCGCGAGGGGCCGGCCAGGAAGTTCTTCACACCCGAATTCGCCGGCAGCCGGGTGAACCGCTCGGTGAGGAACGCCGCCGCCACTTTCGCGATCTGGTGCAGATTCACATGGCTGGGGCTGGGGCAAACCTCTGGGTACATCTCCATCCGCAGCGTCCATATCAGGTGCTGAATTCGCCGGGGATCGAATCCCGTGGGCCCCTCCGCTGAACTGCCGCTGACAGCCAGCGGAAGCGGCGTGCCAAAGATCTCACAGTTGTAGTGTTCCAGGCTCCGCCACAGGCCGGCGTCCGCGTGCAGGTCCTCGCC
>JBMOHX010000447.1:0-3210 GCA_049317625.1 Phycisphaerales bacterium | reverse complement strand
CAGTGGCCGACCACGTGGACGGCCAATCCGGTGAGTGGGTTGTTCGAGGTCTCCTGGGTCGCCCCGTTCAGCATGATCCCCGACGCGTCGCAGTTGGGGATCGGCGAAGCCTGCATCTCGCCCGACGGTTCGACGATCGGCGGTCGGGTCGGCCATCAGTCTTGCATCTGGTCGTCCGACTTGGGCCTGCAACGCGTCGTCGATCTTGTTCCGTCATCGGTCCTGGAGCAAATTGGCATGGACGGCGGGCACATGGACTTCTACGAGGTGACGGCGATCGGTGGTGATAACCGGACCATCGTCGGCAACGGCCTGGGGGCCATGACCTCGGAACGCGAATATGGCTACAACGCGTGGGCGTTGACGATCCCATCTCCGGGCGCGGCGGTTCTGCTCGCTGCCGGCGGCTTGTTCGCGGCGCGGCGGCGGGGGAAGCAGATCGGGTAAGCGTCTTCGAACCGCCGACCCGTCGGTTGAGGTGCCCAGAGTGGCGGCGTGCGGCGAGTCCGCCCAGCCGTTTGGAATCATGGGGGAAGGGTGCCTATCCTTCCCACCCACGGTTCCGGGGTGTCGTTCAGCGTGGTGACGAGGTCGTCCCAGGGGACAGGTCGGCGGTTCGGTTGATTCCGGTCGTCAGCAGTTTGGAAATCGACGGGGTATAGCGCAGCTTGGTAGCGCGTTTGACTGGGGGTCAAAAGGTCGGCGGTTCAAATCCGCCTACCCCGATTGAAGCGAGAGAGCGACCGCGGGGTCGCTCTTTTCGTTCTCGGGGGGTCTCCCATGCCAAGCGACTGCTTCTTCGTCTACGTTCTGCGTAGCGCCAAGACCGGCCGCCGCTACGTCGGCTCCACAGAGGACGTCCACCACCGCCTCCACCGACACAACGCCGGGCACTCGAAGTCGACGAAGGCCGGAGCACCTTGGACGTTGATCCACACCGAGACGTTCCCAACCCGCGGCGCGGCGGTTGAACGAGAGATGTTCCTGAAGACCGGGGTCGGCCGGGCGTGGCTGGATGCGCAGCTTGGTAGCGCGGTCGCCTGAGGCGACAGGTCGGCGGTTCAAATCCGCCTACCCCGATTGAAGCGAGAGAGCGACCGCGGGGTCGCTCTTTTCGTTGTGCTGGGGGATTGGCATGGATGCCAAAGCGAACACCGTCTACTTCAGTTATGTCCTCCGAAGCCTGAAGACGGGTCGCCGCTACGTCGGCTCGACTCAGGGCGTCAAAGAGCGCCTCCGCCGTCACAACGCCGGGCACTGAAAGTCGACGAAGGCGGGCGCGCCGTGCATGCTGATCCACACCGAGTCGTTCCCAACCCGCGGCGCGGCGGTTGAACGAGAGATGTTCCTGAAGACCGGGGTCGGCCGGGCGTGGCTGGATGCGCAGCTTGGTAGCGCGGTCGCCTGAGGCGACAGGTCGGCGGTTCAAATCCGCCTACCCCGATTAATGCATCAGAGGAGCGACCAGACGTCGCTCCTTTTTTGCGTTTGGGCGGGGGCCCGACATGCACTCCGAGTGCTTCTTCGTCTACGTCTTGCGCAGCGCCAAGACCGGCCGCCGCTACGTCGGCTCCACAGAGGACGTCGACCCCTGACCCAGCCTGAAAGCCCGACCCACCGCGAGTGAGATCTTCAGGGCGAGCAATGCCCCAGAAAGGTCCGCTCGATGAAACGCAAACGACACACCACCGACGAGATCACCAGGAAGCTCCGGCACTCTGAGTAGCTTGCCGCGGCCGGTGAGACCGTGCCGCAGAACTGCCAGAAGCCGGAGGTCAGCGCCCAGACACTCGGACGCTGGTGGCAGCAGTTCCGCGGCATGGGCGACGACGAGATCAAGCGCATGCGGCAGCTCGAAGAGGAGAACCGTCGGCTGCGCAAGGCTGTCGCCGACCCCACCCTCGACAAGCAGATCCTCACGCAGATCGCCGAGGGAAAGCACGAAGCCCGACCAGGCGGCGCGAGGCGTTGGCGAGCGTGCGGGAGCTGCATCCCGAAGTCTCGCAGCGTCGCGCGTGCCGATTGGTCACGGTCGACAGAATCCGAGGACGCACCAAGTGACGCGCGACGGCCACTTCGACACAACCTCCTGACGGCCCTGTCTGCCAACCGATTCAGACAACGTCTCGCTTTCGGCTTTGGAAGAGCAATGTGCCTGCCACAGCGGCAACGATCGCCGCGACATGAAGCCCGATGATGCCGATCTCGGCAGAGTTCCACACAACAGCCGGACCGTTGAGGACGCTGCCGATCGGCTCGATGTACAAGATCGCCCACAGGTACGCCGGCGTAAGGACATCGAAGAACAGGATCGCGCCGACGGTCACGCCCAGCGACTGGCTGATGAGACTGACGCTCAGCACTCCGACGTACGCGACGAAGACGCCCAGAAAGACGATGGTCGTGTAGGGAGCCGTGCCCGGGGGCAGCATCCCGATCCCGAATGCGAAGGAGAAGCCAGTGATCGCCATCGCGAGCCAAGCAACGGTGAAGACCGGGATGTTCACGCACAACTTGGCAAGCGTGAAGTCCGTCGCTGTCACCGGCAGGCTCATGATGAAGTGCTGCGTGGACTTGGCTCTTTCGAAGACATTCGTCTGCATGAGCAGGACAATGCCCAGTGTCGCCGTGGGCGTGACCAGGAGCGTGAAGCCGAGGTTGAGAAACACGTGAGACGGGATGCGGTCATGCAAGACCACAACCAGCGCGAGACAGGCGACAAAGACGGCGAAGAAGCTCAGGATCAGCTTTCGCCAGATCATGAAGTCCTTGATGACCAGTCGAGCGATGATCGGTGTGTTCACGTCGCACTCTCCGTTGCCTGGGCATTCTTCGCGTAAGAGACTGTGCTCAGGAAAATCTCTTCGAGGGTCAGAGCTTCGACGGCATCCACCGTCAGCCCCGCGGCGGCAAACCGGCTCGGGATGGACTCGTCGTAGTTCGTCACCGTCACGGCGCACAAGCGGCCGGCCTGTCGCACGTCCCTGATGTTGCCCAGTTCAGGCAATCGCCGGCTGTCCGGGTTGGTCAGACGCAACCTCCTCCAGCCGTCCATGAACGCCTCTTTGTCACTGGAGTCGATGACCTGTCCACCATAAAGAAACGTGATGTAGTCCGAGATCTGTTCCACATCCTGCGTGTTGTGAGAGGAGAACAGGATCGAGCGTGTTTCGTCACCGAGCGTGCTCATCATCGCGTCGAGCACTTCCT
>JBMOHX010000446.1:0-3217 GCA_049317625.1 Phycisphaerales bacterium | reverse complement strand
CGATCGACTTCTTGTGGTAGTGGTAATACTCGATCGGGTCTTCCATCGTCACGATATGGCGGTCCATGTTCGTGTTGATGTGATCGATCATCGTGGCGAGCGAGGTGGTCTTTCCCGAACCGGTCGGGCCCGTGACCAAGAACAGCCCGCGCGGGCGGCGGATGAGCTCACGCACCACCTCGGGCAGACCGATCTGCTCGAAGGTCAGCAGTCTGTTCGGGATCTGCCGCAGCACCATGGCGATGTCGCCGCGCTGACGGAAGACCGAGACACGGAAGCGGGCGGCGTCGCCGTAGGCGAAGCCGAAGTCGGTACCGCCCTCCTCTTGGAGTTCCTGCTGGTTCCGCTCGGGGGTGATCGACTTCATCAGACCCACCATGTCTTCCGAGTTGAGCACCCGGGTGTTGAGGTCCTTGAGGCCGCCGTGGTGCCGCAGGGTGGGGCGGCGTCCGACGGTGAGGTGAAGGTCGGACGCGCCGTTCTTGACGACGGTGTCCAGAAGACGATCGATTTGCATGCTGCTCATGAATCAAACCTCGGAGCACCCCGGCGCGACCGCCGGGGGCCAGCCATAAACGTTCGCGGGAATCAGCCTTCGGTGGCGGCCTTGGCGGCCTCTTGGTCAACCTGGGTGGAGCGTGCGATTTCGTCGGGAGTGGTCACGCCGCCGAGCACCTTGATCTTGCCGTCTTCGACAAGGGTGCGCATGCCGTTGGTGATCGCGGCGCGGCGGAGTTCGGAGATGGGAGCGAGATTGAACGCGAGCTCGCGGATCTGCGTGTTCATCAGCATCATCTCGAAGATGGCCTTCCGGCCGCGGTAGCCGGTGCTGACGCAGTTGGCGCACCCCGGCCCGCGGTGCACCTTTCCGATGGCCTCTGCCATCGTGATGCCCGTGAGGTGCAAGTACTTGACATCGATCTCGTCCTCGCGGGCGACCCGCTTGCACTCCTTGCAGAGGACGCGGATCAGTCGCTGGGCCATGACGGCCTGGATCGACGAAGCGACCAGGAAGGGCTTGACGCCCATATCGATCAGACGGGTGATCGCGCTCGGGGCGTCGTTGGTATGGAGCGTCGAGAACACAAGGTGGCCGGTCAGGGCGGCCTGGATCGCGATCTCGGCGACTTCCTTATCGCGGATTTCGCCCACCAGAATGATGTTCGGTGCCTGACGCAGCATCGACCGGAGGATCGCCGAGAACGACAGGCCGATGCCCTCGCGGATCTGGCACTGGTTGATGCCCTCGAACTGGTATTCGACGGGGTCTTCGGCGGTGATGATCTTCTTGTCGGGCCGGTTCAGGACGTCCAGCGCCGAGTAGAGCGTCGTGGTCTTGCCGCTACCGGTGGGCCCCGTGACGAGGAAGATGCCGTTGGGGCGGCGGATCACGCGGTTGAAGACCGCGAGGTTGTCCGACTCGAAGCCGAGGTTCACGAGACCGATGCGCACCGAGTCGGGGCGCAGAATACGACAGACCACGCTCTCGCCGTGGTAGGCGGGGCAGCTCGAAACACGGAAGTCAATGCTCGCGTCGTCGACGGGCAGCTTGATGCGGCCGTCCTGAGGAGCCCGCTTCTCCGCGATGTTGATGCCCGCCATCAGCTTGAAGCGAGAGAGGAGCGCATTCTGCATGCGCTTGGGCAGGTTGTCACGCTCCATGCAGACGCCGTCGATGCGGTACCGCAGACGAACGCGGTCGGCCATCGGTTCGACGTGAACGTCGCTGGCCCTCATGCGCACCGCTTCCGAGAGGATGCGGTTGCACAGCTTCACGATCGGTGCCTCGTCCGCCGCCACGTCGATGGACTTGTCCATCGAGCGGTCGACCGACTTGTCCACCGAGCGGTCGACCGACTTGTCGATCGACTCGGTCACCAGCGACTCGCCCGCCTTGAAGCTCCGGGCGGTCCCGGCCCCGGCGGCTTCCAGGTACTTCTTGATCAGGCTCCGCGGAGCCAGTCGCGGATCTACCTCGACGTTCAACCGGAACCGGAGCATGTCGAGCAGCTCGAGGTCCAACGGATCGTGGACCACGATGCTCAATCGCCCGTTCGCCCGGCTCATCGGAAGGATGTTGTGCTTTTTGACCAGCTCCTCGGGGATGAGCTTCAGGTCGATCTTCGCCGTGGTGTCCGGCGAGGTCAGGTCGATGTACTCGTACCCGAACTGGCTCGCGAGCGCCTTCGCGACCTGGTCTTCTTTCGCGAACCCCAGTTCCACGATCGACTCGCCCATCCGCTTGCGGGTCGCGAGCGACAACTGAGCCGCCTTGTCGGCCTGGGCTGAGGAGATCACCCCCCACCCAACCAGAATCTCGCCGAGCTTCTTTTTAGATCTCGCCATATTCACCCCGACATCAGACGGGAAGGACTCGAATCTACGCCACAACCTGACAAATCACGCACAAACGGGTGCCGCCGACCGGCCGCCCGCAAGGAACGTCGAAACCGCGGCGATGAGCCGCCCGGGGGGCATTATGCTGGCCATCCGGACGCCTATCAATTTGAGGATACCAACTTCCGCTCACCCGCGGCGTCATCCATCGTTTTCTCTGGCACCCGCGAATCAACCGAGATCCCCACGTTGAACTCCCCCTCCCCCTCGATGGCCGCCTCGCCGACTCTCGGCCGGGGTCGGTCTCTCCTTATTACCGCCGGCCCGACGCACGAGCCGATCGACGCGGTTCGATTTATCGGGAACCGTTCATCCGGCCGGATGGGACTGGCCCTCGCCCGGGCCGCTCTGGACCGCGGATGGAAGGTCACCTTGCTCTTCGGTCCGGCGTCCGCCGCGGCTGAGCTGGAATCGCTCGGCGAGAAGCACTCTTCGCGGCTGGAGGTGCACCGGTTCCGAACGTGCGACGACCTGCGGGGGCTTCTCGCGGTGCACGCACCGAGCGCCGACTGTCTGGTGATGGCCGCCGCGGTGGCGGACTACCGCCCGAAGGCGGACCCCGCGTTCGTGGGCGGCAAGTTCCGCCGAACGGATCAGAAGCTGACGCTCGAACTCGAACCGACGCCGGACCTGCTGGCGGAGGTTGCGCTCAAGCGGCGTCCCGGCCAGTTCATGGTGGGGTTCGCGCTTGAGCCTCGCGAAGAGCTGATGGCTTCGGCAAAGGCCAAGCTCACTCGGAAGCGGATCGATATGGTCATCGGCAATCCGCTCGAAACGATGGACAGCGATACGGTCGAAGCGATCGTGCTCGGGGCCGACG
>JBMOHX010000445.1:0-3218 GCA_049317625.1 Phycisphaerales bacterium | reverse complement strand
TCGTCGAGGTTGATCGCCTCGCGATGGCCAAGCCCGACCGCATCCGCGCTTACCGGGTCGACGACCTGTGCTCGGGCCGGGTTCCCGCCCGCGACGACGTGCCGGACATTTTCCAGTGGACCTCCCTCCGCTTCGCGATGGCCCTGGACGAACTCGAGAAGCGGGAGCGGATCGACTTCGTCGAGTTCTTCGAGTACTGCGGCCCGGGGTACTACTCCTTCGCGCGGCGGCTGTACGGCCGCTCGGCCCGACCGGGCCCCGTGCTGGGCTGCCGGCTCCACGGATCGATCGAGGTGCTGGAACGCTTCGGCGAGGGGCTCGCGCGCGAGCGGTGGCAGCTCTCACAGTTCGCCTTCGAGCAGGCGTCCATGGGGCTGGCGGAGGCGGTGCTCGCGCCGTCCCGTTCATACTATCTTTCATATTACAAACCGCTCTACGGCCTCCCGGACTCGAAGGTCGTTGTCTCCTCTCCCCCCAAGCAGGCCTTCCCGGCGGCGGGCCCGGGCCCGGCCGCGGGAGCGCCGTTCTCCATCGCGTTCGTCGGGCGGCTCTTCCACATCAAGGGCGTCGACCAGTTCGTGCACGCCTCGGTGATCCTGATGAAGGAACGCCCCGACCTCGACTTTGTGGTCGACCTGGTCGGCTACGACTCGGTCGACACGCCCTTCCCGGGCGCGGGCGCGAACTACAGCCATTACCTCAAGACGCTGATCCCGCAGCGGCTCCGGGACCGATTCCGGTTCCACGGGCAGCTCCCGCACGCGAAGATCGCGGAGCTGCTCGGCTCGGCCCTCTTCGCCGTGTTCCCGAACCGGATCGAGTCGTTCTGCTACGCGCTGCACGAGGTGTACGACGCCGGGGTGCCGGTGATCATCAACGCCCTTCCCGCCTTCACCGACTTCTTCGAGCACGAGCGCAACTGCCTCGCGTTCAACGGCGACACCCCGGGTCTGCTCGCGTGCATGCGCCGGCTGGTGGAGGACCGCGGGCTCCGCGACCGGCTGCGTCGCCCGTACCCCGTGGCCGATCACCCCATCGGCCCGTTCTACGACGCTCCCGCCGCGCTCGCGCCGATCGCGCCCGTTCCCGGCGCGAGCCCCAAGCCTCTCGTGATCGTGCTCGGCAGCGACGGGTCCGACGTCCGGCGCTCGCCGGCCGCCGCGTCGCTCGCGGCGTCCGCGGCATCGGGCCAGTTCGAGGCGGTCTACCTCGTCCCGGCTCCGCCAGACGGCGAAGAGACGCTCTGGTGGCTGGGCTCCTCCTGGCACTGCCGCGACGCGGCGGATGCGCCGATCGAGCCCAGCGACATCCGGACCACCGATGCGCTCGTTGTGCTGCTCGCCTCCGACACGCTGTCGCCCGATTGGCTCTCGCTCTGCGGCAACGCCCTCGCGCGTCGCCCCGAGCTCGCGTTCGCGGGCACGTGGTCGATGACACACGGCCGGGTGACGCCGACCACGATCGATCTGCTCCCAGAGCTGGCCCCCTTCGACCAACCCTCGCGCCTGCACCGCGTCATGCTCCGCACCGATCCGGACCAGTTCCTCTGCGACCTGCTCGATACCACGCTGGGCCCGATGGGACACGTGGGAGCGATCTGGGAAGCGGTTGGTCGCCACGGCCGCGGGATCGTCCTGCCCGAGCCGTTGATCGGCATCGGAGATCACGACCCTCTCCGGCCCGAACCGCTCCATCTCAAGTCGCTCGTGATGCGGCACGGGGATCACTTCGCGCGGTCACTCGCGCTGCTGGCCCCGATGGTCGCGGAGCAGCTCGGCGCGGCGCACGCGCGGCTCCCTTCAGCTGCGCCATCTCACCCGGCCCCGCCCCCCGCGGAGTTCACCGTCGAGACCAAGATCCGGATCGCCGACGAGCTCGGTGGCCGCACGCTGGCGAAACTGGCGTTTCAGAAGTTCTCTCGCCGCGTCCGCGGCCGATAGACGGGACCCGTTCCAATCGCGACTTCACAGCGCGGCCGGGCGTCGTCCGTCGCTACTGCAACGCGAGCCGGCGTGCCTGGACCAGCTCCCGGCACCGAGCGGGATCGACGGGGTTTGACCACACCCCGTCGCGCTTGATAAAGCTGCCCACGATGAGCCCGTCCGCGAGCGAAAGGAGGCTCGGCAACTGCTCGGGGGTCACGCCCGATCCGACCAGCAGCGGCAGCGGCGACGCGCCGCGCACGCTCTCCAAGTCTCCGGGGTCGGCGGGAGTCCCGGTGAACGCGCCGGTCACGATCAAACCATCCGCGCCGAAGAACTCCGCGCCCTTGGCCGTGTCCCCGATCGAGAGGTCCTGCGTGAGCGCGTGGGAGGCGTGCTTCTTCTTGAGGTCGCAATAGACCTGTACCCGCTCGGCACCCAGGGCCCGCCGCACCCTCAGAAGGCCGCCCGCGGCGGCGTCGGGCAGGAGCCCCTCGTCCGCCACGTGGCTGTAGACGAAGTTCTCGACGCGGATGAACTGGGCCTCGCAGGCGATCGCGACGGCCAGCGCCTCCCTGTGTCCGAACGAGAGCACCTGCACCCCCAGCCGCACGCCGGGCGCGGCGGCCCGCACCGCGGCGGCGCACACCGCGAACGCCGCGACAGTTTCCGGCGCGTGCGGCGCGTTCACGTAAGGTCGGTCGTGCATGTTCTCGACGATGATCCCCGCGAACCCCTCTGACGCGAGCACCTTGGCTTCTTCCGCGGCCCTGTCCGCGATGGCGCGGACCGAGTCGCGCGAGCCCGGCGAACCGGGCAGCGGCAGCAGGTGGACCATCCCGATGAGGTCGGCGTGGGCAAAGAGGGCCATGCGGCGAGCATAGGTCGCGCGGCGCAACGCTGATACCCTCTCGGCATGACGGAAGGCCAGCCCCCCACTCCTGCCCCAAGTCCCATCGCGCCGGCACGCTTCGCGGGGCTCATCCGGCGCGACGCGCCAGCCGGCTGCCGCGTCGGGCTCATCGGGATGCCCGACGATCTCGGGGTTCGCATGAACTCGGGCCGACCCGGGGCCGCGGGGGGCCCTTCCGCATTCAGAGAGGCCCTCGCGAAGTACGGGGTGTCGGAGCCGCACGGCTGGAAGTGGCCCGCGGTGTACGACGCCGGTGACATAACACCCGCCGCTGGCGACTCGCCCGAAGCGCTGGCGCAGACCCATGCCGCCGTGAGCGAGGCCGCGCGCCGCTGCGCCTCGGAGGGGCTCGTTGTCGCCGGCATCGGAGGTGGTCACGACCT
>JBMOHX010000444.1:0-3220 GCA_049317625.1 Phycisphaerales bacterium | reverse complement strand
GCTTGAGCCGTTCGCTCTTTTCCATGAACTCGGCGAGACGCTGGAGGATGATGTCGAGCACGCCGCCGATTTCGCCCGCGGCGACCATCTTGGTGTAGAGGTGGTTGAAGGCGCGGGGGTACTTCGCCATCGCTTCGGAAAGCGAGGAGCCGCCCTCGACCTCTTCGCAGACGCCGATGAGGATGTTCTTGAGCTTGCCGGGCTTCTGCTGGCTCTCGAGAATCTGGAGCGAGCGGAGCAGGGGGAGGCCGGCGTCCTGGAGCGTCGAGAGCTGGCGGGTGAAGGTGGTGAGGATCTTGGCGCTCACCCCGCCGACCGCGACGCCCTTCTTCTTCTTTTTCTTGGCCTTCGTTGCGCCGGCGTCGGCCGCGTCCCCGCCCTTCTTGAGCTTCTGCTCGCGCACCGCGGTGGGGAAGAACCCCTGGCTCTTGATGCGTTGAATGGCCTCGTCGGTGGAGGCGGCGTCGATGGTGCCCTTCTGGGGCTTGCCCGCCGAGTTGAGGGCCTCATATGCAAAGGTCGGCATAGCGTGCTGCTCCGGTCTGACGGACGCCCCTCGCGTCCGGTGTTTGGTTCAAGGCGAGCGAATCACTCTTCCGCGATGGTCTCTCTCACGACTTCGTCGAGGGTGGTCTGTCCTTCATAGATCGCAAGCAACCCGCACTCGCGCAGCGTGCGCATGCCGCGTTTGCGGGCGTGTGCGCGGAGGAGCGTGGTGTTGGCGTTCTTCATGATGAGCTCGCGCATCTCGTCGTCCATGCCCATCAGCTCGAAGATCGCCATCCGGCCCCGGTACCCGCTCTTGTTGCAGTTCTCGCAGCCCCGGCCCCGCATGAAGCGCTTGCCCTTCACGTCCTCCGGGCGGAGGGAGAGCTCCATGAGCTCCTCTTCCTTGGGCGTGTACTCTTCCTTGCAGTTCTTGCAGATCGTGCGGACCAGACGCTGCGCCACGATGCCTTCGATCGTCGCGGTGAGCAGGAACGGCTCCATGCCGAGGTCCACCAGACGGATGATGCTCGACGGGGCGTCGTTGGTGTGCAGCGTGCTCAGCACCAAGTGGCCGGTGAGCGACGCCTGCACCGCGATCTGCGCGGTTTCGAGGTCGCGGATCTCGCCGACGAGGATGATGTCCGGGTCCTGACGCAGGAACGAACGCAGCAGCTTGGCGAAGGTCGTCCCGGCTTCGTCGTTCACGCCGCACTGGCAGAGGCCGTCGATGTCGTATTCGACGGGGTCCTCCGCGGTGAGGATCTTGGTCTCGATGTCGTTCAGCTTCGCGAGCGCGGCGTAGAGCGTGGTGGTCTTGCCGCTGCCGGTCGGGCCGGTCACGATCACGATGCCGTTGGGGCGGTTGATCAGGGCCAGGAACTTCTCGAGATCGTCCGGACGCAGGCCCACGCGCTCGATGGCGAGCTCGACGTTGCCGCGGTCGAGCACACGCATCACGCACGACTCGCCGTGGATCGTCGGGAGGATCGCCACGCGCAGGTCGACCGGCTTGCCGCTGAGCTTCAGCTCGATACGGCCGTCCTGCGGCAGTCGCCGCTCGGCGATGTCCAGGCCCGCCATGACCTTCACGCGGCTGATGATCGCCGGCCCCAACTGCTTGGGGGGCGGGACCATCTCGTACAGGATGCCGTCGATGCGGTACCGCATCTTGAACTCCTGCTCGAACGGCTCGAAGTGGATATCGCTCGCCCGGTCCTTGATGGCCTGCATGAGCACGAGGTTGAGCAGCTTGATGACCTGGTTGTCTTCCGAAGCCTCCTTGATCCGGTCCAGGTCGATCGACTTGTCACCCGCGAGGCCCTCGAACTTCGAGGTGTCCTTGGCGAGGTCGGAGACGACGTCCTTGATGGACTCGGACTTGGAGAAGTACTTCTTGATCTGCTGATCGATGATGGTGCCGTCGGCAACGACCGCCTCGACGTGGAAGCCCATCAGCAGCCGGAGGTCGTCGACAGCCCGGAAGTTGTCCGGGCTCTTCATCGCGATCTTCAGGCGCTTGGAGACCGGGTTGAACTCGATGGGGATGATCGAGTAGGTCTTCACGTTCTCGCTCGGGATGACCGAGCGGAGATCCTCGGGGAGGTCGAACTTCGAGAGGTCGACGTACTGCATCCCCGCCTGACCGGCGACGGCTTCCGCGACGTCCTTCGGCTTGATGAGCCCGAGCTCGACCAGCAACTGGCCGAGGGGGACCTTGCGGGTCTTCTGAACTTCGAGGGCCTCGTAGACCTGCTCGCGGGTCACCCTGCCGAGCTTGGTGAGCACGCGCCCGATCTTTCGTCCTTTGAGTTCGGCTGGGTCGATCGCCATGTGTTTGCAATCCCTACGACGGCCCGACCTTCGCCATGCGCCCCACGAGGACCGACCCCGCGGACGCCTACGACCGAAGTCGCGTGCAGGTCGCGCAGGTCATACGACCAGCGCGGGCTGCCTTGAACGATTCGGCCAGATTAGCCGGAAGGTTGGGACCGACCAAGTTCTTTCCCTGTCTGGAGGACTCCGGACTCCCGGAGTTTTGCTGACTGATGACGCCGCGTCACTTCTTCGGGGCTTCGCCCGGCTTCTCCGGCCCGATGTCGACATCGTCGTCCCATTCGGAACGGCCAATGGTTCTCCCCAGCTTGTGGACGCGATCCCGCAGATCGGTCGGGCTCTTGCTGACGTCGATCATCTCTTCCGCGGAGATCGTGCCCCTCATGTAGAGCGTCCAGAGATGGTCATCGAGCAACTGCATGCCGAACTTCTTGCCGGTCTGAATGGCGGAGTCGATTCGGAAGGTCTTGGCGTCGCGGATCAGGTTCGCGACGGCCGGGGTGATCACGAGGAACTCGTACGCCGCCACCATGCCGGGCTGGTCGATGCGGGTGAGAAGCGCCTGGCTCAGGATGCACAGGAGTGCGGTCGAAAGCTGGACGCGGATCTGGTTCTGTTGGGTGACCGGGAAGGCGTCGACGACGCGGTCGATCGTCTTGGCGGCGCCGGTGGTGTGCAGGGTACCGAACACCAAGTGGCCGGTTTCGGCTGCGCGGATGGCCGCTTCGATCGTCTCAAGGTCTCGCATTTCGCCGACCAGGATGCAGTCGGGGTCCTGACGCAGAGCGCGGCGGAGGGCTTCGGCGAAGCTCGGCACGTCGTTGCCCACCTCGCGCTGGTTGACGATCGACTTCTTGTGGTAGTGGTAATACTCGATCGGGTCTTCCATCGTCACGAT
>JBMOHX010000443.1:0-3221 GCA_049317625.1 Phycisphaerales bacterium | reverse complement strand
AGGTTGCGGACCTTGCCCTCGATCATGGTGCCCGGGGGGTACTTCTCGCCCACGAGCTCCCACGGGTTGACCTCGGTCTGCTTCATGCCGAGGCTGATCTCGAGCTTGTCCTTGTTGATCTCGAGCACCACCACGTCGACTTCCTGGCCCGCGGTCACGACCTCGGACGGGTGATTGACGCGACGGGTCCAGGACATCTCGGAGATGTGCACCAGGCCCTCGATGCCGTCCTCGAGCTTGACGAACGCGCCGTAGGACATGATGTTGACGACCGCGCCGTGGACGCGCGAGCCGACGGGGTACTTCTTCTCGATCTCCTCCCAGGGGGAGGCTTCCTTCTGCTTGAGACCGAGCGCGATCTTCTCTTTCTCGCGGTCGATGTTGAGCACGCGGACTTCGACCTTCTGGTCGATCTTGAGCAGCTCGCTGGGGTGGTTGATCCGGCCCCAGGACATGTCGGTGATGTGCAGCAGACCGTCGATACCGCCGAGGTCAACGAACGCGCCGAAGTCGGCGATGTTCTTGACGGTGCCGACGATGTTCATGCCTTCCTTCAGGGTCTCGAGGAGGCGCTTCTTGGCCACGTCGCGCTCGGTCTCGATGAGCTTGCGGCGGCTGATGACGATGTTGCGACGCTCGAGGTCGATCTTCAGGATCTCGGCGCGGACCTTCTTGCCGATCAGGTCGCCGATCTCGCTCGGGCGACGGATGTCGACCTGGCTGGCGGGCAGGAACACCGGCACGCCGATGTCCACCAGCAGACCGCCCTTGATCTTCTTGGTGACCATACCTTCGACGACATCGCCTTCCTTCTGCGTGTCGACGATCCGCTGCCAGCTGAGCATGCGGTCGGCCTTGCGCTTGCTGAGCTGGATCACGCCGTCTTCGCCCTCGAGCTCCTCGAGGAGGACGTCGATCTGGTCACCGACCTTGATGTCGATGCCCTCGAACTCTTCCTTGGCGATGAGGCCTTCGCTCTTCAGGCCGACCTCGACCACCACGTCGTCACCGGCGTAGCCGATGATCGTTCCCTTGATCAGCTTGCCCGGGGAGAGGTCCTCGACCTGCTCGGTGAGCAGGGAGTCCATGTACCCCTTGTTCTCGCTCTTCCCGATCGTGGGAGAAACGAGCGCATCCATGTCGAGGTCGTGAAGGCCGAGCGACGCCAGAAGCTGTTCATCAATCATTGCGATTCCTCTTCCGGTCCCGACACCACCCGGCGATACCGACTCCCGAGCACCCGCGGCATCCTCAGCCGCCCGGCGCTGCACTCGCCTCGTGATGTTGATCCCGGTCGTTCGTGACCCGCGGCCCGCCGGATGGGAGCGTCCGCCTTCACGATCTGGACCCAAGCGGGAAGAACCCGCCCCGGCCCGGCCCTGTGGGCCAGTATGAAACCACCACTCATCGCGACACCCCACATTGGAGCGCCAAACGACCACCGGCCACCCGCCGGTGAGGACGGAAGTTTAGGCACGAGGGGAACAGAAGCAAAACGACGCTGGGCGGGAGCCGACCCCTTGACCAAAGGCGCAAGAGAGGTACATTGCCCCGCGGAGAGTCCCGCGGCGTTCGCGCCGTATTCGTGACCGGTTGCTCTCGGAGGGAGTGAGAAATGGCAGTTTCAAGGCGCGTCTCCGTTGCCGGAGCGATCCCACAGCTCGCACCACGTTCGATCGCCATCGCGCTGCTGCTCGGCGCGACAGCGGCCGCGGCCGAAGCGCAGACCGTGGGATGGTGGCGACTTGACGAAGGTGTTCCGGGCGCCGTCGCGAGCGGGCCCATCCTTGACTCGGCCCTGGGCAATCACGGCACTCCCGCCGGTTCACCCACCTACGCACCGGTGGCGGACACGTGCGCCACCGACGGCTTGCGCTTTGATGGCCTCGATGATCGAGTCACCGTTCCGGATTCCTCGCTCTACGCCAACCTCCGGAGCATGACCGTTGAAGCCGTTCTTTCCACGAACGGATACAACCCATCTCCGTTCGGCTTGAATCAGATCGTCTTCCGCGGAGACGACCGCGGCGGGCTCGATCCGTTCTTTCTCGCGATCCAGTCGAACGGACGCGTTGGTTTCTTTGTCAACAACGTCTTGGTCGTCGAAACTCCGACGCCCCTCCCGACGTCGTCGATCCTCCACGTCGCCGCGACACTCGATGACGGCACCGGCACCGCCGGGATCTATGTCGACCGTCAACTCGTCGCGAGCGCGACGACTTTCCAGCGCCCAACGGTCGCGCTGACGGGGCCTCTTCCCGGCGTCGGGATCGGGAACGTCCAGAGCCCCAACTCCACGCAGTACTTTTGGGGCACGATCTACGAAGTTCGTCTGAGTTCGATCGCCCGCGCGCCGCTCGACCAGCTGCGCACATCTGCTCGGATCTCTCAACAACCGGAGGCCACGCGAGCTTGTGCTGGGAGCACAGTTTCCCTCTCGATCACCGCGTCAGGCACCGGCCCCATCACGTTTCAATGGCGCAAGAGCGGCGGCGTGATCGACCCGTTGATCAACCCCTCGGCCGCCACCGCAACTCTCACGCTCACGAACGTCGGCCCCGCCGACGTTGCCAGCTACAACTGCATGGTGACCAACGCCTGCGGCAGCGTGACGAGCAACCCCGCCACGCTCACGATCTGCCTCGGCGACTTCAACTGCGACGCCGGTATTGATGGCGACGACGTGATCGCGTTCTTCACCGCGTGGGATGCGGGCGAGATCGCAGCGGACGTGAGCAATGACGGCAGCGTCGACGGCGACGACGTGATCGCATTCTTCGGCGCGTGGGATGGCGGCTGCTGATGTGGCAGCGACATTCCTGTCGCTGGGTCCCCGCGACTTTCAGTCGCGTCCGCGTTCCGCACGCGTCACGAAGAGAGCGGTTGGAAAGCCGCTCAGACCCAGCCGTCTGGAGACGGCTGCCACGTCTACAGACGGCTGCCACCGGCACCCACATTCCTACGGCCGGTTCGCCAACGATCGGGCCCTACCTCCGCCGGCGGCTTCCAACCACCGCCAACCCACCGAGCATCGCGAGTGCGCTCGCCCCGGATGGGATGACGACCTGAAGCGTCAACGCGTCATCCTGCCATGTGGTCTCGACATCCTGACCCCACCCATCGTTCCAGTACGTGATGCCAGAGCAGTACGACGTGAGTTGCAGCCGGTATTGCACGCCGGGAACCAACGCCGCCTGCTCAAAGACATACTCCCCCACGCC
>JBMOHX010000442.1:0-3225 GCA_049317625.1 Phycisphaerales bacterium | reverse complement strand
GGGGGCTTCTGGTGCCGCGCTCGCTCACCGGGTCGATCGACCCGAGCGTCTTGATCGTCGTTGAGCACGCGACCTATGTGGTGGTTCAGGTCGCCTTCCAGTTGTATTGCGTGAACATGATGCGTGCAGACGTCCGCCGCGGAGTGGAGCGCGAGGTCGAGGCTCGTCGCGAACGCGACTACTTTCAGAACGGCGTCGCGACCCTCATCGGCCAACTCGCGGAGGTCGAGTCGACCAACGACCTGCGCAAACCCATCGGCGGTGGCGTCGGCGACGTGCTGGGCGATCTCGCCGCGGGGATCAGCCGTTTCCTCGCCTCACTGCGCTCGGTCATTTCGGAGGTCTCGGGGATGTCGCGTGCGACGGCCGCGGCATCAACGCGGATGGCGGCGACAGCCGACGAGCTGACGCGCAGCGTGGACGAAGCCGCGGCCAGCGTGGGCTCCGCGAACTCCACAGCCGCGCGATCGGCCGCCGAGGCCCAAGCCTGGGCCGATGTGGTGACGGAGACCATCGGCTCGCTCTCGCGGATCACCGAGGGGGTGGCGCGGTGCGGCGGGACGGTGGACGGGCTGCTCGGGCACAGCACGCAGATCGCGCAGTCGGTCGAGTTGATCCAGGACATTTCGGATCAGACGAACCTGCTGGCGCTGAACGCGGCGATCGAGGCAGCGCGAGCCGGCGAGCACGGCCGAGGTTTCGCGGTGGTCGCGGATGAGGTGAGGAAGCTCGCGGAGCGCACGGTGAGCGTCACGCACGAGATCACGCAGACCATCGCGCTCATCAGCGACCAAACCCGGCGTGCCGCCGAGGAACTGAGCCTCGCCAAGCAAACCGCACAGGACGCCCGCGAGCGGAGCGGAGCCGCCCACCAGCAGCTCCGGGCGATTCAGGAAAGCACCGCGGCGATGAAAGACAACGTCGGCGCGATCGGTCGGGTGCTCGATCAGATGGCCGAGGCGGGACGGCAGGTCGGGGGCGCGGCGACCGGAGTTTCGGCGCAGGCCGAGGCGCTCGACTCGCAGGTGAGGCGGTTCACGGTCTGACGCGACCCCTCGATTCGCACTCCAACGCCGTCCCCAAAACGAGTCGAGGGTCGCCGGTTCACGGCTGCGGCAGCAGGGAACCGACGACCCTCGATTGTGAAGCGGAGAGGGGGGGATTCGAACCCCCGATGGACCGAGGCCCATACTGGTTTTCGAAACCAGCGCGTTCAGCCGCTCTGCCACCTCTCCGGTGGGTCTACATGCTTGGCCTCCCGAGAGCTTAAATCAACCCGCGGGGACGTACCACAGTGGGGTGTTCGGGCCAAGTTTGAGCCCCGCCCACACCCAGAGCAGCAGCAGGCCCGTCCAGGCCACCAGGAACACCACCGCGTACGGCAGCATCAGCGCGACCATGCTCCCGAGCCCGAAGTCCTTCTTGTACTTCTGGGCCGCGACGAGGATCAGCACCATGTAGGCGTTCAGCGGCGTCAGCACGTTGGCGCAGCTGTCGCCGATGCGGTAG
Organism: Phycisphaerales bacterium; assembly: GCA_049317625.1. GTDB lineage: Bacteria > Planctomycetota > Phycisphaerae > Phycisphaerales > UBA1924 > JBEIUO01. Next base: position 1,716 of record JBMOHX010000442.1, on the reverse strand, counting down.
GCGCACTGCACGAGCTCCGGGCTCATCCCCGACATCATCATCATCGGGACGATCACCGGCGAGAGGGCCGTCCACTTCGCGCTCATGGACGCGATCAGGATGTCGATCACCGCCGTCATGACGATCAGGGCCACCAGCAGCACCCACGTCGGCAGGCCCGCGGACGCCAGCATTTCCCCGCCCGTGTACGCGACCATCAGGTTCAGCCGGCTGTACCCGAAACACTCGATGAACTGGGCCGCGAAGAAGCACATCACGATCACGTCCGCCATCTGCCGCATCGAGTGCACCAGGGCCTCGGTCACCGCGGACACCTTCTTCACCGACCCCGTGAACAGCCCGTACACAACGCCCGGCGCGAGGAACAGCGCGAAGATGAGCGGAACGATCGCCGCGGACCACCGCGGCGTGGTGACGGGGTCTTGCCCGTCCACCGCAGCGCCGGGAATGGGACCGAAGGCGGGTGACTTTGCCGGCATCGCGCCGTACAGAGGCGCTCCGGGAACCAAGATCAGCGCCGCGACAAGCCCGAGAACCCCGACGAACGCGAGTCCCGCCCACGCCAGCCCTCTTCGCTCCGCGGGTGCCAGCCGGGCGCTCACCGGTACCGGTGCGTGCGCGTCCATGCCCATCGCGCGGGCCCGCGGCTCCACCACCCGCGCTGTCACCAGCCAGCCCACCAGCGGGAGCATCACGCTCGAGGCCCACATGAAGTACATGTTGCACGTCGGCTGCACCTCGTAGCCGGGGGCCAGGATGACCGCGCCGGTCTGTGTGATCGGCGCGATCAGTGCGTCCGTCGGCGACACCGCGATGTTCGCCGCGAAACCCCCGGCGACCCCCGCGAACGCCGCGGCGATCCCCGCGATCGGCGGCCGTCCGAAGAGCGCGAAGAGCGTGCCCGAGAGCGCCGGGAGTACGACGTACCCGGAGTCGCCGGCGAGGTGCGACAGCAACCCCAGGAAGATGACCGTGGGAGTGACGAGCTTCGAGGGCACCACCCCCGCGACGGCCCGCATGCCCGCGTCGAAGACACCGAAACGTTCTGCGACGCCGATGCCCATCACGCTGACCAGCACCACACCCAGGGGCGCGAAGTTGATGAAGTTGCGCACCACGTTCGCGATGAGCCAGTAGACCCCGTCGCGGCTGATGATCGCTCGTGGTGTGATCGGGGTCCCCTCCCGCACCATCTCGATGACTGGCTTCCCGTCACGAACCAGCGGCACCGTGCGCGACGTACCCGATGGATCTTCGACGGTCGTCTGCTGCGCCTGCATCCGCACGGGCGTCACCGACCAGCCAAGTGCCGCGCCGATCGTGGAGACCACCATCACGAGTATGGTCGCGCCGATGAAGAGCATGACCGGATCGGGGAGTTTGTTGCCGGCCCACTCGATCCAGCCGAGCAAGCCGCGGGGGCGCTGCGATGGGGTCACGGTCCGGCCCTTTCCGCGCGGAAGGCGCGAGGGCGTTAGCCTACCCGCAGGGCGAGCTTGGACGCAATGGCCGCGAGGATCTCGCCGGGTTCGCTCATACGGCCAGCGCCGCTGGTGCGGCACGCCTGCCAGCCTTCCGCGGGCCCGATGAACTCAAAGCCGTCGCCCTCGAGCGTGCGGATGTTCCGCTGGGTCGCGGGCTGCGACCACATCACCGCGTTCATCGCGGGCGCGAGGAGGACCGGGATCTTGATGCGGTCGACCGCGCTGAGCACGA
>JBMOHX010000441.1:0-3240 GCA_049317625.1 Phycisphaerales bacterium | reverse complement strand
CCGGCAGACAAGTACTCGATCAGCCACTCGCCAAACTACTCGCGCAAGCAGCTCAATAGAGTCACCCACCACGACACCTCCTCCGCATTCGATCTTGGCCCGTCGACTTGCTACATCCTGTATTCGCGAGTATTGTACCCAAACACCAACCAATTGTATTGACTGAAAGGTGCATATGCAGTCCAAAAAGCTTGGGAAGGGTTTGGGTGGGTTGCTTGGAATCGCGCAAGCCCCTGTGCGCGTGGATGTTCCTGCTGACCAAGTTGCTCCGCCCACTCCAGCGCAAATCGCCGACCCTCTTGTTCGCGAGATCCCCGTAGCGCAGATCACCCCAAGCCCGTTCCAGCCCCGGCGGGTCATGGACGAGGGTGCGATTGCCCGACTTGCCGAGTCAATTCGGCGGTCCGGTGTCATGCAACCAGTTGTCGTTCGGAAAGTCGACAGCGGCTTCGAGCTCGTGGTTGGAGAGCGCCGCTGGCGGGCCGCGCAAGCCGCCGGCCTGCAGACCATCCCGGCCTCCATCCGCGAGCTGAGTGATGAGGTCGCGGCCGAATGGGCGCTTGTAGAGAACGTGCAGCGCGAGGATCTCAATCCGATGGAGCGCGCCTGGGCATTGCGATCGCTGATCGAGAAGTTCAGGCTCACACAGCAACAAGTGGCTGACCGCGTAAGCCTCGACCGCGCCAGCGTCGCGAACCTTATTCGTCTTACCGATATCGAAGCACCGATCGCGGACATGATCAGCAAGGGAGAGATTTCGGCCGGCCATGGCCGGGCTCTTCTCGCCCTTCCGCCCGGACCGGACCGCCTTGAGCTGGCGAAGCAAACCGCCATGTGGGAATGGAGCGTCCGGCGACTCGAGAGCGAAGTGCGCGACCGGGCTGCACCCGAGGCAGCAAAGCCGAGCCTTAAGGATCGCGAGGACTCCCGCGGTGCCGTCATTAGAGACATCGAACGACGCATCGCCGATCACCTAGGAACGCGAGTCAACATTGAGACCGATCGCGGCGGCAAGAAAGGCCGTCTTCTGATCGAGTTCTATGGTCTAGAACACTTCGATGGGCTCCTAACGAGGATGGGTGTCCCCTCCCGCTAAAGCCATTGATTTCACCCGCACGGCTTCCCAACCGCCGGCGCGCGTGCTATCGTGAGCCACACGAGAGCGTTACGCCTTCCGCAGACTTGTATGCGGGGAGCGAACGTAGAAGGAGTATTGAATGGCACGGAAACCGCGTTCTGCAGAGGACGGGAGCCTCGGCGTATTGACCACTCGCGACATCGAGGCGGAACTACGCCGTCGTCGCAAGAGCGTCGACGCCTTGCTGAAAAGGCGAGACACGCTCCGCACCCGCCTCGCCGAAGTCGAGCAGCGACTCCGCGAAGCCGGGAGCACCGGTAGAACCCGCGTTCGCCCTCAGAATGACATGAATCTTGTCGAGTCCCTGAAGAAGGTCCTCACCGGCAAGACCATGGGTGTGACGCAGGTCGCAGAAGCCGTCCAAAAGGCCGGGTACAAAACGTTCGCGGCCAACTTCCGCACCATCGTCAATCAGACGCTGATCAAGAACCGGAAGGTCTTCAAGAAGATCTCCCGCGGGCAGTACACCTCGATCTAATCGATCGGACATCTGCGAAATCTCGGCACCCTGCCTTCGGCGGTTGGATATCTTTGCGCTGTCAGCAGCCGGTATCCCATCGCCTGAAGAACTCGATCACATCATCGCCGTCGACCGCGCCGTCTGTGTTCGCGTCCGCGCCCGGGGCTGCGTTATCCCATGCGCCAAAGAAACCGATCACGTCATCGCCGTCTACCGCTCCGTCCCGATTGAAGTCCGCGGGACAACACAATGGCCCACCGATCTCGCAGAGCCTAACCGGCACATACTCGCCCGCGTCGATCTCGCCGTTCGCGCTGATCGCTGTCGGCACCTGCGATCCCCACACCAACGCGCCCCCGTCCGCAGTCGCGAATGGGCCGACCGCCAGAAATATCGATTCGGGAAGCTCGCCCAACTCCGCCCGCAAGTCGATCGTGCCTTCGAGCACTCCACCGTTGGAGCCCGTCGCGGCGAGCGGCGACGCGGTTGTATCGAACCATCCCTCGTAATCGTTGTTGTTCTCGTCAGCGAGGAAACAACTCCACGCCGCGACCCGTCCGGCTTTCGCCCAAGGGGCCGTGATCATCGCTCCGGGCTCCGCCGCCACAAACACGAAGTGGTCGTTCCCTTCTCCCGCGTCATTCGCCGCGACGTACAGAACGTCTCCCTTCATACCCGCCCAGAGGCGCATCGACCCGTTCTGAGCCACCAGCACCGAATCGGTATCGCGAACACCGTCCATTTCCCACTGATCGATCGGTGCCGAACCCGTCACGGCGAAGTGCCAATCCTGTCCGCCGTTGTTATCCCACAGGCCCGCGCCGTTGTTAAAGACAACGTCGAGCTGCGAAGCGGTGGGGGGGACCAGGACGGTGCTCACCCAAACCCCGTTCGAGTTCGTCATGATCGGGTCGGGAGCCACCACTTGGTTCCAGTTGTTGAAGCCGCAATGCAGGCGCACGCTCGCTGCCCCGCTCAGGGCGCGGCCCTGCGCGTTGTAAGTCACAGTGACAGCCTGACCCGCAATCGGGACCGCCGGGGTGAGTTCGACGGTCGATCCTCCTCCCCCAGAAGGAGATCCCGTCCCGACGTACACATGCTGGATCTCCCCCCTGCGCACATTCCCGCGCGGGTCGGTTGCTTCGATGTAGTAATCCACCAGCCGATCGCGCACCCCGACGATCCGTGCGCTCACTTGCTCGGCGATCACAGTTGGCATGACAAAGAAATCGATGCCCGGATCGTTGAACACATTCCCGGCGGGAAACACGCGGCGCGTCATGGGCAACGACAACCAAGGGCCGACCTCGCCCCCGCCGGCGTACGTTTCGTTCTGCACGCTGCCAACAGGGTTCTGGCCGTCCGAGTCGATGCGGTACTTCAGCACCGCCGTGACGGGGCCGCTCACGTCGTACACGAATGACCACACCGCAAAGTCGCCGCTGTCTTGGCGCTGCTGGTACCCGTACTGCGGACCGAAGTTCGTCGATCCAGGGTTCCACGGGTGGCGCTGCGTGGTCCAAAGCGATGGCGCGGTCTGGTCGGCGGCTCCGCTACCGATCACCGACTGCGCGAGCTGCACCGCGCGGTTGCACGCGATCGTTGGCTTCACCTCCATGTCGAGCGCGATGCCGTAGTACAT
>JBMOHX010000440.1:0-3242 GCA_049317625.1 Phycisphaerales bacterium | reverse complement strand
GCGGCGCCGAGTTCATCTTCCGCGTGACCTCCACCCGCTCGGGCGCGGTGCTCGGCCCATTGGAGAATCAGACCTTTCCGAACCCCGAGGCAGCGGCAGCAGGTGCAGCGGCGGCGATCGAAAAAGCCCAGCATGCCGCCCTTTTGAGCCGGCAGCACGCGAGCGAGGACATCGCGCGGATCGCCCTGCCGGTCGGGCGCAACCTGGGTGAACACGCCGCCGAAATCGCCCGCGCCTTCCGCGCCGAGTTCAGCGGCGAAGGCATGTACGTCATCGAGAACATCCTTCTTCGCCCGCGCGAACCGGGACAGCCCTTCCTCGCGGCCTGCGCCGACACCGACTGCGCCGGGTGCTCGATGGGCGACCCCTATTCCTACCAGTTGCACTTCATCCTGCCCGCCTTCGCCGGCCGGTTCCGATCGATGGACTTCCGCAGGTTCGTCGAGGGAACCATCCGGCGTGAGTGCCCGGCCCACATCCTGCCACGCATCTGCTGGGTGAACGAAGCAGACATGCGCACGATCCAAACCGCGTACCGCGCGTGGCTCGCCCTGTCGCCCGAAACGGATCCCTCCGACTGGGCCGCGGCGACCGGCGCACTGATCGCCGCGCTCACCGCATCGAAAAACGTCTACCCGACCCAGCGCCTCGAGGGCTCTGGAGATCAGAACAACGGACCCTTTGTCCTCGGTCGCACGTCGCTCGGCGACGCCGAGTAGTTTGCGCAGGAGTAGATCCAATGGCCGACCCGGTGAACATCTCCCGTTTGGAAGCCGCGGCAAACGAGTACTGCGTCTTCGAGCCGAACCAGGTGCTCACACACGCGCAGCTCAACGGAGTCGCGGCGTACCTCAACCGCCAAGACCGCCTGTCGCGCCTGTGGCTCACCGGCGTCGGCGTCATCGGCGGCCTCGCGCCCTCCATCGCCGGCGCGTCAGTGCAGGTCACCAGAGGTCTCGGCCTCACGACCGACGGCGACCTCGCGACCCTGCCCGCCGACGCGGTCTTTACCCACTTCCGGCCCTACGCGGAGAACTCGCCGAAGTACCAGCCCCTGATGACCGGTGCCACCCGGCGCGCCGCGTTCGAACTCCTGCGCAGCGCCGAGACCGGCCCGGGTGTCGCGCCGCTCGCGACTCTCCCATCGCCATTGGCCGGAATGGTCGCGGTGGCGCTCGTGGAAACCGTCGAGCACGACCCCGACCTCTGCACCGGCCCCGACTGCGACAACGTCGGCAAGCGTGCGCTCGATGGGCTCCGGATCCTTCTCGTCTCACGCGCCGACGCCGAAGCCCTCCGCGCCCCCGCGCTCACCGCACTCTCCGACACCGCCGCGAACCTGCCCTTTCTCTCCGTTCTCCGTGCCTCGGTGGGCAAAGACACGCTGAACACCACCGCGCTCGCCGCTGCCTACAACGCCGCCCTCGCCCCCGCCTTCGCCGAGTCCTCGGCCGCATTCGGAACACTCCAGGCCAACGCGGGCGGCCTGCTCAGACTCGCGCTGGGCGCGGATCCCATCCCGACCTGGAAGGGCGCTCTCGAAACCGCGCAGGCCTCGGTGAGGGGTGCCAATCTGCAGTACCTCCACGACTTCGTCCGTGACATCGCCGACGCCTGGAACGAACTCCGCGCCATCCTCCTCGACTCCGATGCGCTGCTGATGCCCGCGCCCGAAGCCGCCCCCAAGCACCTGCTCCTGGGCGCACTCTCCAACCCCGCCGAGCTCCGCAGCCGCTTCCGCCCCTCACCCGCGCTGGACCCGAAGGAAACCGAGCGTGCAGTCGCCGCGGTGCGTCGGCTCGACGCGATCGTCCGTTCGTTCCAGATCCCCGACACCACGGCAACCGGCATCCGCATCACGCCCAGCCGCGCCGAGACCGAACGCCTCGGGACGCGCGCGGTCCCGTTCTACTACTCGCCGGCGGTTGCAGACCGCTGGTACCACAGGCTGCTCGCCGGCTCGAGCGGAGACCGGCGGCGCGGGTACAGCCTCGGGAGCCTCGAAACCCCCAGCCGCCGCATCTCCGCCCACGACTTCCTCCGAATCGAAGGGCACGTAGGCATGCGCGTGAAGGACGCGATGGAGACGCTGAAGTCGCTGATCGCGACGCACCGATTGCCCTTCGCGCTCCGCGCTGTCCTTGTGCACAACGAACGCTCGAAGGTGGTCATCCGCCCCCCGATCCGATTCACCCCGCTCCACAGGTTCCACTCGATCCTGCGCAAAGACGTCGAGGTGCAGCTCCAGGAAGCCGCGGCGTTCAACACCGAGTTCAGCCGGACCATCGAGGCCGCGGTGTCCAGCCGTGAGATCGCGGATGTCAACGTCGCCGCGGACGCCCGCACCCGACGCGACGAAGTGACGGCCGGTACGACCACCGCGACCGCCGCACTCTCAACCAGCCGTTTCACGACCTACAAGAAGAACGGCGGCGCCACAGGATGGTCCCAACAGTTCAAGTCGACGCTCAACGCCGCGGCCAGCCTGAAAAAAACTATGGGCGACCACGTCCGAACGGATATCCCAACCCCGTTCGACCAGCTCGCCACCAACAACCACGCCTCGTGGCTCGACTGGATCGAGTTGCACCTGAAGTCAATCGACGACAACGAGGACGACAAGCTGCTGCTGTCGAAGTTCAGCGAGGAACACCCGGGGCTCGAGCACTCCGGGGGCGTGAAGACCGGCGGCACCTTCGTCGTGCTCTACGACGACCGCGAGGTTGTGGTGGGCGCCGTCGCCCTCCCGTACTTCGCGCCGGAAATCGCCGAGCCCGAGCCGCCGGATGTCCCGCTCCCCGCGCCAGATTTCAAGCTGCCGGAGTTCATCAAGGGCGGCGCCATCTTCAGGCCCACAATCCGCGCGCAGTTGAACGACTTCGAGAACCGCCTCCGACCCCAGTGGCAAACCGAAATCGCCGCGGGCAAAGACTCCATCAAGCTCGCCTTCGAAACATTCAAGGGAACAAGAGTTGGCCCCAATGTCAACCTCAACCCGAGCGTCGTCACGATGCCCGACTTCACCGACATCACGCTCGGCTCCCACATGAACAGAGTCGCGGAGGCGGAACTCGAGATCATCCGGCTCAACGAGTCCATGATGAAGCCCCAGGTCACGGACCCGGAGCGAGAGGCATTGAAGGTCCGCGCCAAAGAGGCCGAAACCCGCTTGGTCGAGAGCATCTCCAAGGCCACCGAACATCTCGCGAAGTCGCCCGCCGCCGCCGCGGACGCCGCCGACA